>JAIRXK010000020.1 GCA_031268315.1 Puniceicoccales bacterium
GGCACCGGTCGCTGCGATCGCAAATTGCCCCCAGGCCTCCATTTTCATTTGACCAACATCCATTTCCATCTTTTTCATAATGTCCTTCGCAATTTCCTTTGATTGGTCGACCTGGGCAACGGTCAATGTGGTTCGCATTTCACGCTCCAGCTGCCGCCGTTCCGTGGTCGATTGAATCATCAGTACCATCAATTCAAACATGATGTCACCCAAACTATCCACTTTCATCGATGGGAAATTCGTGGAACTCACGCCCAATGCCAATTCGCTAATTTTCTCCGATCGTCCCTGTTCCCCCTTGCCTGATTTCAAGGAGGCCGTATTGTCCACATTCAATTTGCTCAGGGTATTGGATTCGAGCATTCGCAGAGCGGAGAGATCAATCATGCCATTGACCACCAAATTCGCCGCAACGGCATTCAAAGTCGCCGCATCCACTCCGGAACTACTGTCTCCGGAAGCTTTTTTCAAACCACTGGGATTGGAAAGGTATCCGATGTGGGTATCGTCATTGGGAATTGGATTTGGCATGATTCAAAAATTAAATAACTAAATTCTGGGCAATCATTCGATTCGTTTCCCCCTGGGTCATGATCGCTTCCGCGGCACGCTCGTAGGAAGCCTTGACGTAGGACATCAAAGCTTGTATGTCCGACATTTGATTATCGATAAGCATTTGATAAAACTCCTGTTTCGCATCGGATTCCGTGCGAATGGCGTCCACCTTTGCGGCGTAGATAATATTGCGCTGCTCCTCCTCGCTTTTTGCGAGATTGTAGAGTGCCTGATAAAGCTCCATAAATGCCCTTATGCGCTGTTGAAATTTTTCCAGAGCAATGGTCAATTGCTGCGCAAAATTTAAATATTCCAATCCCCTAATACCCAATAGGAAACGCGCTCCGGAGCGTATGCCCTTTCCGACTTTAGTTAGAAACTTGTCACTATCGCCCCTGAGTGTACCAACCGTGGCACCACTATCGAGATTATTGAGCATATTTTCTAAAATTTTTCCATTTGTTTTTGAATTTTCAATGGTTTCTTGGAGATTGCCAGTTGTTTCTTGAAAATTTTTAAAATTTTCCAAAAATCTCCTCCCTCCTTGTGATCGCTCCAAAACATCTTTTATATCCTCCACTTGCTTTGTTAATTCACCCATTTGTTCCGTCAATTGGCCCGTTAAATCTTGAAGCTTTTCCGTTTTCTCCTGAATTTCTTTCGCCGTCAGCGTTCCCTTTTCAATGCCATCTTTCAGTTCCTTAGTTGTTGTTTCTATGTTTGCGAGCGTTCCTTCTATTTCTTTTGCAGTATCTTTGAATTTGGTTATATCTCCCAAATCGAAACTCTCGCTAACTTTTTCCAAATTTTCGGAAAGCTTTTCCAATTCCTCACTTGCTTTTTTGGTTTGATCCGAAATCAGATCCATATCTTTTTTTGCGGAATCTATAACCTTGGTCACATCGCCATATTTGCCGAATGCTTTTTCAAAAAATTCTACATTTTCATTTAAAAATTTCGAAAAATCCAAATTTTCCAAATTTTCAAAGGCTTTCATCACATCTTCCGATGACCCTGCTAATATCTTGCCCAAATCGCCCATTTTCGTCGAAAATTCTTTGCTCTGTTCCGCGAGTTTGAGCATTGACTTTTGTAATTTTTGCGCCTTTTCAAAAACATCCCCCGCTCCACTATCGAGGGCTTTAGCCAGCTCTTGGGAGGCTTCGGTAACCTCTCCCAGCGTTTCTTTCAATTTAGATAAATATGCAGTCGCCTCTTCCGTATTCTCAAGAACTTTTCCCGCGTCCTTCATGCTATCGAGCACATTTTCTAATTGATCTATGGCCTCCGTTGCTTGTTTTACAAATTCTTGAGAATTTTGCACAAATTTTGCAGCATCCTCCGCCATATCCACATTCTCCACGGCACTTGCAGCACCTCCACCCGCACTTCCCGTAAGCATATCTGCGACCATTAAACCGATATCAATGGACATTTGAATGGCCATCTTCGCCGAACCGTCATCCATGCTTTGGGTAATAAGTTCCCCCATGCTCTTCCCTAGAATCAATTCCGCAGCTTGAAAGCTCAGCAAAATACAGCTAATTGCAATGACGGCGGGCCCAGCAGTCCCAAAGGAGGCTATGGTTATCGCCGCACCGACGATAAACATGATGACTTTTCCATAGTTACTATTTAAAAATTTCATTAGCCACGTATCGCTCATCCATTCCATGAATTTTTGAAATCCACTCTTGTAGCGTGCCTTTCGAATCTGCTGCCTAATTTTCAAAATCGTCGTGTTACTGGCAGATACTTTCTGATTCTGCGTGCCCTTTACCGCCTCCAACTGCGTGTCGAGCATGATTTCATTTTGCATCGCCGATAGAATGAGCATGGCTAGAGCGGCACCAATGGAACCCAGCCTATTGACATCGATCTCGGGAATGGTATATTGCTCTTCCTTCTGAATGATGGGCGCATAACACAGCGCCGCATTGGCCATGTTATTGAGGCGATAATCCATTAAATTTATGGACTGATTGGCCGCATCGGGTGGCGATAGTGGGTCAAAACTTTCACTGCTAAAAATATGATTCAATAAATAATCCGTTAGGGATCCAACGCTATGTTTCCCATCATTTTTATCTTTAACAATATCTATGACACCATAATCCATCTGAAATTTTTTATCAATTTGTGAATAACATTCATTTAAATCTAAGGGTCCAACATCCTTCATTTTACTTCCTCCATATTCCGATTAATCATATGCAAAAATCTTCTGGCGCGGCGCGCCAAATCTTCCCTTTTTCCATCTTCCTCAAAAATTTCGCACACCTGCTGCAAAAATTTTTCCGCTCCCTCCCTGTCGCCCAGGGATAGGCAACAATCCGCCATCGCAGAGACTACTTCGATATCCATGGGATCGAGAAAGAACGCGGCCAAATAAATTCCCAGTGCGGCTTTATATTTCTTTTGAACAAATAGCGTCACCGCAAGCGCCTTCCAGTAACGCTGCTCAAAATGATTCATCGTCGCCAGAAAGTAGAAAATACATTCCGCATCATCGTATTTCTTTTGCCCAAATAAATTATACCCGATCCCATAGGCCGCTTCCAAATGGCTGCAATCGAGGTCGGGAAAGCGATCCAAAAGCGTTTTCTGTGACAGCGGATGGGACGTAAAGTGTTCCCTTAGAATTTGATCAAATGGTCTTTCCATATCCTTTTTCTCCTTCCTATCGTATATTCCCCGTAACCTGTTTCCAAACATCTCCCATGGATTTTAGCATCTGCGTCGCCAGGGAAGTTGTCTCATTGCAGCGCTGCATCATGCGCTGCATTTTGGTCGATAGGATCTGGCCATTGGAGTTAATTTCATCGATATACATGCGCATGCGTTCACTCCAAAGGGCAACTTCGTCCGCATTGAGTCCCTTGGATCCTGAGCCGTAGAGTCTATTTAAAACCGCTTTTATGTCCTCTTTTTCCGTCCAACACTGGGTCAGCGTTTTCTTTTCAAATTCTTGGAAATCCTCATCCTCCGTAATTAGTTTCG
>JAIRXK010000028.1 GCA_031268315.1 Puniceicoccales bacterium
CCACGCCATCCCTAGGGGCCGGCCTAAAAATTCCGTTCCATAGGGCCCATTGCTCCGCCGAGCCGCTCTGCGGCAGGGAATTTCATAAAATCTTCGACTGCTTTACCGGGGGATGCCCATGCAGTGCCATCATTCTCCGTTGTCCGGCCGTATCCATGGAATGTGGCCGGCGCCGCGGATGAATTGGCTGGCGCTTCCTCGCTTTCCTCGGGACATGCCGCGGCTCTACCCGTGCGCGGAATGTGCATGGCGCGCCCAAGGCGTGGAAACCCTACGCGGGCATATGGCGAAAATTGGCATTTGCATGGGAGCACCTCTGCCGGCGCGGGCTGCTGTGGGATGGATTGCATTTTTGGGAAAATCTATCATCAAATGATGAATGATTACCCCGCGTTTGGGCCTCTGCCAAAGCGGCAATTGCCATTGTAATACTGGCAGTTAATCTTGGATTTTGAACTATGCGATCGGGGTAATTAAAATTTGAAAAAATTCAGAAGAAGATTTTTTTAATTTCAAATCTGGGATTCGGCTAAGGCAGTGATTTCGATTGAAACATTAGCAATTAACCTTAAATTTTAAATGATGCAACCGATCGAATTTTATGTATTGCGAACCATTGACTGCCGCACGAATATTGGAAAATCTAGTGGGTAGAGGGAAGTTTAACATAGGCACGACCAGGAACAGTGAGATCAATCTTTTGCAGTGGCAATTGATGTCGCCTACTTGCTTCCGCAAGAATATATTCTAATTTTTCAAATTGCTGCAGATACGCATCGTTTCGAAATAAAATGCTGCATACATCATCGCCGTGAACCTCAATGAATGGCAACCGATTCATTAAATTATAAGCATCCTCATCGATGCGAATGCTACTCCATTTCTGAGCAATTAGTGGAATGCGCTTCCTAGCCAACGTCAAAAATCGTTCTAAATCCTTCACGTATGGAATGTGATCGCCGCAGATAACGCGACGGAGATCGACGGTGCCATCCAATAGGAGAATGGATTCAAATTCATCCTTCCCAGGGCCGACTCTTTCAAAAACATAGCCGCTTCCATCGACAAAATAGTAACCCTGATTATTCTCACGGCGAACTTTAAGTATGGGAATGCGCTCTCGCAATTGGATGCGCAGGGTGGACGGATAAATTCGTTCCACTTCAACTTCGCAGATTTGTGATGCCCGCAGGAGCGCATTGCGGCAATATTTGACATCGATACTATCTAGGTCCGTTTGCTTTTGGAGGTGCAATATGCGTAGCACCCAATTTCGGTCCAACGTGCCATTTGTGAAAAATTCAATGCGCTGCACTTGATGAGGTATCCCCAAATATTTTTTTGACCCTGGCGAGATGTTGGATCCGACGAAAAACCACAGAAAAGATACAGCCAACAGAGAAAAAAAGAGGATGCCAATACTTCCCTTTTTTGGCGTCTTTTTCACTCCAGTTCGTGACTTGGATACTTTTTTTAATTTTTTCGAACTACGCAATGGCTTGGATGTCCTTGAATTGCTTTTTCTGCCCTTTGCCGTCATTGGGATATCAGCCTAGCTAAGGCAGGACTGACGATTTTGCAAACTAAATCTTCCACCTTCATGCCGGCCCCAATGGCGCTGTCTGGGTAAAAACTTGTTTTCGTAAATCCAGGAATGGTGTTAATCTCTAAGAAATAAATTTGCTGTGCCGGGCCGAGGATGAAGTCAATGCGCGCCCAATCCTTGCAATTGCAGGCGGAAAAAATCGTACGAGATAATTGAAAAATTCGATCTCTCAATCCATCTTCCAGCGGCGCCGGAAAAATGTGTTGCACGTGGCCAACGCAGTATTTTGCCCGATAATCAAGAAACTCTCCTCGCGGAATTGCGAGTACGATGGAAAGCGGATTCCCATGAAGCACTCCGATGGTCAAATCTTTTCCTTCGCCCAATGGTTCAAGCATCCATTGGCCGCTGAAGATGGGTCGGACCCATTTATTCCATTCGGCTTCGCAGCAAATTTTATGGCAATGAATGCTACTGCCTTTATTACGCGGCTTTAGAAAGAGTGCATCCGTTGCAAGTTCTGAGCAGACTTTCTTGAAGGAAAACCTTTTGTGTTCATCTTTCTCAAATAAAACCTCGGGAAAGACTGGGATGGAAAAATTTTGCAGCCACTCCTTCGTTTTGCTCTTATCGACGGTTAGCTGCATCGCCTTGGGTCCGCTCCCTATGTAGACATAGTCGCCACGGTCCAACATAACTTGCAGCTGACCATCTTCACCAAAATCTCCATGAACCATGGGGAAAATAAGAGATCTTTTATGATCAATTCCATCGGGTAATTCATTGTGTGCCAATTCAATCAGTCGCACGGAATAATTTTTTGACAGATATTTTTCCATGTTCCGTCCGGAACGTAGAGATACTTCCCTTTCTCCGCTGATGGCTCCGCTGAGAATTACAATTTCAAAGGGCGAGTGTAAGATTTTGTCCACGCCCACGGCACCACTGCTGCTATGCAAATACATCCTTTCAATCATTTTCTCTCAGACTGTGGCAAGAATGCAATCTAATAGAAAATTTTGTAATTTTTATCAGATTAGGGCGAATGCTTTTGATTATTTTTTTATCAATGATTGTCGCCAATTGGACTGTGCAGGCAAGCCCCTCAATGGCAGGATGCTACCATTGAAAATTTCCTATGCGCCTTAAACGCAATAGCTTACAAATAGTTACGAATTCACTTACTGGCCGTTGAACCTGAAATATGGTTCTACTTTAAATGGAATGAAATTTCGCAAGTGGCTCGCTGATACGGAGTTTCCGATCGCAAAAAAAAGATGGTTTCGCTATGACGAGATGACAAAGCATCGAAAGTATATTCGATATTTTTTCAAAAAGCAGTTGACAACGGCACTTGAAATACATTAAATCATAGCGTTAGCGTTTGATTATGTGCGTAAATTTTCATCCTAAGTCATTCTTGGCCGACTTTCAACCCGTCGTAGGTCTTTGGGCAAGAGATCTTTCGCGTATAAAAAAGAAGCTGGACATTTTTGGGGAAGTTTATCATTTGCAGTGGAACCATAGTTCGGCCATGCAACAAACAACACATATTCCCATATTTCTCGATGAAGTTATTGGCAGTTTTCGCCTCACGGCGGGACGCACTTTTCTCGACGGCACCCTGGGAGGATGCGGCCATGCGGCGGCAATACTTCAGGCGTTCCCCATGGCCCGTCTCTGGGCCATGGATGTGGATCCCGCGGCCATTGAAAGAGGGAAAAATCTTTTACCGGCGGATCGTGCAACGATTATTCACGGTAATTTTTCTAACCTAGACCAATTGGATCGGAAAAATTTTGACGGAATTTTGTTGGACATAGGAGTTTCTTCGGACCAATTAGATACTCCGGAACGGGGATTTTCTTTTCGCAGCGATGGGCCATTAGACATGCGCATGGATCCATCCCAGGGTATAAGTGCGTCTCAATTTCTAAAAACGGCAACGAGAGAAGAGCTTATCCATGCAATACGCGACTTCGGCGAAGAACCTTGCTGGAGGCGAGTGGTTGATGCCATTGTCGATGCGCGAAAGACGCCGCATACTCTAGAACGAACGACATCATTTGCCAATCTGATGTGCCGTGTACTGCCATCAAATTATCGCAGCAAGGTTAGCCCCGTTACTCGAACATTTCAGGGAATTCGCATTGCAATCAATGGAGAGCTCAGTGCCCTGGAATATGCCCTACCTAAGGCGTTTGCCGCGCTTAATCCGTGTGGAGTCATTGCCATTTTGACCTTTCATTCCTTGGAAGATCGCATCGTTAAGCAGCATTTTCGCAACTGGGCCGGTATGTCCATCGATCGCCACGACGGACGCAGTCAGCAGGACCGATTTTCCCACGGGCGCATTCTGACGCCGAAGCCCATCGTTCCGTCGCGGCACGAATTGAATCTAAATCCGCGCAGTCGCTCGGCCAAGCTTCGTCTATTTCAAAAAAAAGTGGAGGATGTGGATAGAAAATGAAACTCCGCCAATTCAGATTTCCATTTAGCCTCAGCGGTCGCATTTTTTGGCTTGTCACTGCGGTGCTATTTTTGGGAAATTGGATTGGCTGTGCATTTACCCACGTGTGGTATCGGCAAAAAATTTTTTCAGTTGGCCGCGAAATTCGCACCATTGAGGCGGAAGCAACTCTTCTAGGCCGAAAAAATGCCGATTTGAGGGCAAAAATTGCACAAATCCACAGCCCATCAATCCTTAAAAGCTACGCGCTGGAAAATTTTCATGAACCCAGTTTGAACAGTTATATGCGTGTGTCCCAAGAAGATATTCGCGGTTTTCAGCAGCGCATGGCACAGTCAGCCGAAGAAATTCCAGCGCATGGTAAAAAGCACCTGCGCTGACATTGGAAAATTTAATGTGTCTGGTCCATACTACTGTACGTTGCCGTTATTCGACAGCTCCGCGCATTTTTTTTCCAAGGCATCCACACGGTGAAAAAGCTTTGGAATGTGCCTACGTAATACATAAAAGCGATTAATTTCGCCAATGGGCATTGCCGGTGTTCCACGGACGGTACAGTGGGGCTCAATATCGCTTGAAATACCGCTCTGTGCGGCAACTAGAACTCCATCTCCAATGGAAATATGCCCGGCGATGCCTGCCTGCCCAGCAAGTACCACATAATTTCCGATGGTAGAACTGCCGGCAATGCCTGTCTGCGCCACGATGATGCATCCTTGTCCAATGTGTACATTATGCCCAATTTGAACCAAATTATCAATTTTCGTTCCTTGCCCAATGCGCGTTTCTGCAAAGCGGGCGCGATCTATGGTAACATTGGCGCCAATTTCTACGTCATCTTCGATGATTACCTGGCCGATGTGGGCGAGTTTTTGATGAACCCCGCCGACGGTTTCGTAGCCGAAGCCATCTGAACCGATGACGCTACCACTATGAATGATAACCCTTTCACCGATTTCACTGAACGAGTAAAGGGTTACCCTGGGCTGCAGGAGGCCATGGGCGGCAATTTTGCAGCAATTGCCAATGTAGCAGTGGGCCCCAATGGAGACATTCTCTCCAATGACAACGCCTTCCTCAATGACGCAAAATGGTCCAACGGAAGCGGTTCGATGAACCTGCGCTTCGCCGTCGACAATTGCGGTGGGATGAATTCCCGAAGGGCATTTTTTTTCGCGGCAGTGTTCGATAACTTTGCAAATTTTCGCCAGGGCCAGCGATGGATTTTCGATGAAAAAATAAACCTGATTGTCCCTGGGTTTACCTTCAAAATTGAGTGGAACGAGAATGAGAGATGCCTGTGACGATGCCACCAGTGACGTATATTTTCCGTTTCCTAAAAATGAAATATTACCTCTTTCAGCGCATTCCAGCGAAGCAATTTCGCCCAGTTCCCCAGAAAACGATCCCTCAATGCGGATCGGGCTCAGCAGTTCAATTAACTCTTCCGTTAAAAAATGCATAGATGTACACTAGGAAACGGTGTGGCGCTTACAAAATGATCCCATTGGCACACTTCCAAAATCCAACGTCTAGGTCGAAGCGCCCTGCGAGTCGAAGGGAAGCCTAGGCGAAAATGAGAGAGGAAAGTGCCGATTTAGCGCGGCGGGCCTTATTTGCGTGAATAATACCGCGTTTCACGGCCTTATCCAGAGCAGAAACGTAGGCAATGGCTGCCGATTTTTCATCGGAACTATTCTCGCCTGTTCCACGCACCCTCACTTTTTTTGCGAGGGTTTTTAGCTGCGACTTAGCCGCCTGATTTCGCATTGTCCGCTTTGCAATTCTGCGGATATCTTTCTTTGAAGATTTAAGATTAGCCATGGTATTTCACTCCGTGATGGGGCAGTGGAAATTTCTTTTCAGAGCAAGTCAACTTTTTTTTTAAATTTTATTCGAAAATTTGCCATTGTCGTGAAAATTCCAAAAATTTTTCTAAAAAATGGCCGCCGAAAAAACGGCGGCAAAAAAAATCAGCGGCCGCGCGGGTCAAGTGGCGCCACTGCTTGATAAAAAGTTTTCGATACTGAGAGCATTTGCAGTGCCACCTTTCCATCGCCTTTTTTTTTGATTCAACGGTTGGCACGCCAAATTTTAAAAAAGCGAAGAATGCTTGCTGCAAGTATTTTTATTTTCCGAATAAGCGTTGAAAAAAATTTCTTTCCGATGCTTGCCTTTTCATTTCCGCCGCTTCTGCCTCTGCTTGGCGTATTATTTCTTCCGCACGATGTTTTGATTGCCTTTCCATTTCCGCTAAATTGAGTTGTGCCTGTCGGATTCTTTCAGCGTTCTCCACGCGGCCACGCTCAAGACGAGCTTTGGCTTGCTGACATTCCTCTCTGACGGCAATCAATTCTGGCCGATCGGACGGTGCATACTTTGGCCAAGTTTTTTCCCATGGCCAACGATTTTTTGCATGGGTTGATTTCCATGGGCTCGGCTCAAATAGAACCAATGACGTCTCTTCCATAAATTTTTCCCATTCCTCTGCGATGTCGATGTCCTCACTTATGTGAATAATATCATCAAAGCGTGTATTCTCTGGCAATGTTCCCGATCGTATGCCTTCTGCCTCCGTTTTAATTTTATCAATTTTGGCAGCAACCTCACCTTCAATCTTAGCAATTTTTGCGGCGGTTTTAGCTTTGCATCTAGCTAGACTCTCCTCCGATCTTTCCCTCGCATCGGCACTTTCTTTGTCAATTTGATCGTAGCGGCGAATAAACTCCACTTCATCCTGAGTCATCGGTATGACGCTTCTGCGGGTCGCAGGATCCGCTATTCTCCTCATTCTTTCCTCCTGTTGTTTGTGAACTTCAGGTAGCGCATAGTGTACGTTACGCCGGACAATATCTTCGGCTTCACTAAAGGAGTGACCTTGCTTTTCCGCATCCATAAGCCACTTTCTAATTGGCATTTGCAATTCCGGATACCACAGCAACCACCCAATAATACGACACCTTCTCATATCATCGTCGGCCGAGTTATAGTTGTCATAGGGAGTTCGATTTTGCGAAGATTGCGGATTTTTTCCCGCTGCTGCATTTTCCGCCTGTGGTTCGCGATATTGTACTGGACAATTGATGCCCGTTTTTCCTGAAGCATTCATCTGTAATTTCCTTAGTATTTTTTTATTCATCATCACTGCTAATTCCGACAAAGACCCTTCCGAACCAACTTTGTGTGTCATATTTCGCTTGTCTCCGCAGCGTTGCAGCCCTAACGTTTGCCAGCATAGCTTCTGCATCTGCTTTAGCCTGTGCTATTGAGTTTCTTGCGTTAATTTCAGCATTTGTCAATGCGATTTTTGCGGCGAATTCCGCATTAATCAGCCTTTCGTTTGCCCTTCCACAAGCAAGACTTACCTCATCAAATTTTTCCTCCTGCTTCATAACCGCTGCTATCGCATCCAACAAAGCGTTCCATATGGTGCATCGGCTTTCCTCATCCTTGGCAGCCAACCATACAGATGCGTACATTCCTATGGTGGCTGCAGAGGCTGAGCGGCAATTTCCTACGGATTCGAGGAGAGATACCAGTGGTTGAATTTCTTTCAATTGATTAGACACCGCCATGTATTGCTCCGAAAAAACATTAGGAACATTCGGCCCCATTGCTTTAATCGCTTCGAATAGATCGGATTTCTCCTTTTGCAGATCAGCTGCATAAGTTTTAAGTGAAAATATAGACATATAAGCTCCTTTACCTTGCGATTTGATTAATTTCTGCACTGCGCAGGAATTACCATCGTCGCTGTCTCACTCAACAGAAATTCTTTTAAGAAAGCACGCACTTTCTGTTTTTTTACAAAAAAAGAACAAATTCAAAAATTCTTCATTGGCTATTGCTAGAAAGCTGTTTTTTACTGATTAATTACACAAAATAATTTGGTGATTTTTTGTTTGCGATGGATCCGGTCGCGTCGGCTACTTGCCCCAGAAAATTAGCGGATTTTTGCCATTGCCAAACGCCAAGTAATTGGGTTAGATTGAGCGAACTGTGAAATATTTCATAGCATTTACTGGACAGCAAGGCTCAAGTGACAACGGCAATTTTGACGATGCATTGAATGAGTCGTCTACCATGGAGTTAGAGATGTGAAAATTTAATGGAAATCATTGCAGAGAAATCCATCGATGGAAACGGAATTAATCCGCGCCTGATTGAAATTTGTTCGCAGATTCGGAACGCCGGGGGACGAGCCTATCTCGTTGGAGGATGCGTGCGTGATTTGTTGCTTCAAATTTCTCCAAAGGACTGGGATGTAGAGGTTTTTTCCATGGACCCACCTGCATTGGAATCACTATTCGCCGGATGCATCGAGCCCGTTGGAAAAAGCTTCGGCATCCATCGATTTCGCCATTTTCCGATTGACATTGGGTTTCCACGCAAAGAATCAGCCATCGGGAGTGGCCATCGCGATTTTTCAGTTTCCATTGATCCCTATTTGCCGGTAAAATCGGCCGCCGCACGGAGAGATTTCACCATCAATGCCATCTACTACGATCCTCTAGAACAATCCATCGAAGATCCGTTTGGCGGCGTGGAGGATTTGCAAGGAAAGTACCTGCGCCATGTTTCTTCGCAATTTTCCGAGGATCCGCTCCGCGTTCTGCGAGGAATGCAATTCGTCAGTCGCTTTGCTTTAACCGCTACAGCCGAGACAATTTCTCTTTGCAAGCAATTAACACCGAAACATTTGTCCAATGAACGCATCTACTGTGAATTTTGCAAATTAATTTTGCTCGGGGAAAAAATTGGCGACGGCCTTGAGTTCCTGCGCCATGCCAATTGGCTGCCATTTTTCCCAGAGTTGGAAGCGATGGAATCCTGCCAGCAGGATAGCGCATATCACCCCGAAGGCAGCGTTTGGAATCACGTCAAATTCGCCACCGATGCCTTTTCCCGATTTCGACCCCATGGCGAATGGGATGCTTTGGTGACCGGATTCGCCGTGCTATGCCATGACCTTGGCAAGCCTCTGTGTACCCGTTGGAATGCGGCGGGACGCATCTGCGCTAGGGGCCATGACCGGGCGGGAATTCTTCCAACCCAGCAATTTCTCAGTCGGGTGAATGCACCCCAGGCACTCGTCGAAGAAGTTCTACCACTGGTAGAATTCCACATGGTACCGCGCACATTTGCCGATGGGAAAAATGCCACCGCCGCGTCCCTCAATCATCTGGCAAATTCCGTCAAGCGCATCGATCGGCTACTTGTAGTTGCCCGCTGCGATCGATCGGGACGCAGCGACCACGTGCCTAGTTTGGTTGGCGAAGATCGCCTAGAGGCCATGGCCAAGGAGGCGAATCTATGGACAAGTTCGCCGGTGCCCCTCATTCACGGCAGAGATCTTCTGGAGCATTTTCGACTGACTCCATCGCCAAAAATAGGAATCTTGGTAAAGCAAATCTATGAAGCCCAATTGGATGCAAAATTTTCCTGCTACGAAGATGCACTTGCCTATGCGAGAAGCCTAATCTAGCGGTGACCTGCATACTATCGCGAATTTAATCGTTGGAGTTTAAGCGTATGCAGCGAGTCGTATTTTGCGGAATCAAAAAATGCCGATGAAGGCAAAATTTCAATTCCGCGTTTTTTCATTTTAAGCGGTTACTATTTCCTCGCAATTTACATAATATGCCATCCCTTGCACTTGCACGGGCATTGCCATGGATTGGGGATAGCCACCTGCCGTTGCTATGTTTACAGCAGGCGGTTCATAGTGAAATTGCTCTTCGATGGCGGCAAAGTACCTCATTTTCTGATTTCCTCTGCAGCGGGCGCGTATTTGGCCAACCGCCAGCGCAGCACCTACAGCAATGAGGCCGTATCCAAGAATGGAAAGTATACCTTCATCCGTATCGTAGGCAACCCCCGCAACGGCAATTCCCGTTATAATCAGTACCATATTGCAGCACATTGATATGCACGGGCGATATACCCATTTAGCGCCGCAACAATAACTATGGGATGCTTCCACTTCCTCAAAAAAAAGCCGCTTTTGTTCAACGGCAAGCAAGGGATCATTTTCAACTGCGGTTCGCAGTGCCGTGAGGGACATTTCAGTATTAGCATCTACAATGTCCCCATACCTTTTTTTTATCTCCGCAAAGTGAGGCGCTCCATTTTCCCTAAAGATGTCCGGATAGCGCTGACTTGCGTAATTAGCTGGAACGGTGGGCGTTACCCCGCCCGCGAACCCAACTGGGCCATAGTTGGATGGAACCATTGGCACCATACCCCCAGCAAATCCAACCACACCAAAATTGGAGACGGCCGCGCCGTCGTCCGAACGAATTACATTTATTCTATCTGCCATTGACTGACCTCCGGCGCGATTTCGCAAAATTTTTTTTCAAAATAAAGCTTATTTTACGCATTAGCAGTTTTATAGCATTTGTTTCTCAAATTCACATTTTTACATTTTATTAGCATTGGCCATGCAAGCACAGTAATGAGCCCAAAAAACTAACACCGCCGCGCATTGATTCATCGCGCGGCGGGACGACTTATCGCCAATTGGTGGCATTCATATATCTTACTATTTTGCTTTAAAACGATGAAACAGCCACATAAAAAAGACCTTTATGTAACCGAACAACCCCCTTGATCTTTTTTTTTATGCATTTCATTTGCTTGTCCAAACTCTTTGTCCATTTCTAATTGATCATTTTCCTTCTGCATCTTTTTTGCAGAATCGGCTTTTGCTTGAATTTGAGCAAGGATATCGATTTTATATTTTTCGAGAACTTCATCGCTATTGCTTCGAACTTCAATAATTCCACTTTCTTCTATTTCAAACTCTTTGCCCATTTTTAATTGATCATTTTCCTTCTGCATCTTTTTTGCAGAATCGGCTTTTGCTTGAATTTGAGCAAGGATATCGGTTTTATATTTTTCGAGAACTTCATCGCTATTGCTTCGAACTTCAATAATTTCACTTTCTTCTATTTCAGCTCTATCCGCGTTCATTTGATCACTGGCAATTTCATTTGCTAATGGAGCAATCTCACTATTTGCTTCACTGGCAATTATAGTTACGGGCATGTTGCAGCCCATATTATGCCTTCTCCGGCGCCCACGGCTTTTCTCTATGAATTTACTCGTCTTCTCATCGGTGGTTAAATCCTGACCCATATCCGCTTGATTCACAATTTCGACCTTAAAGCTCTCCAGGACTAAGCGCGGTGCGGGTGAACATGGGGATTCACTTTCTTCAAGTTTGCATTCATGGACATTTTTCTTACTTTCAAGTTTAGCACGAAGCTCAACCATTTTACGTGCATGGGCAGCTTTTTGGGTTTCTTCTACTTTGCTCAAGGCACCTAACTCGGCTGCAAACTCGGCTGCAAACTCGGCCATGCGATTTGCTAAGGCTACCTCACGGGCTTTGGCCGTTTCCTCAATCGCAAGTCCTCTAGTCTTAATCTCAGCCATACGATTAGCATGAGCGTCTTCATTGGCTTTTCTCTTGATTGCAAGCTCAGCCAGTTTATTTTCATTGGCTTTGCGCATGCTCGCAATCTTAGCCACTTCGTTTTCATGGGCGACCTCATTGGCTTTGCGCATTTCTTCGACCTTAAGTTTGCTACTAGCCTCAATCTCAGCCAGTTTATTTTCATTGGCTTTGCGCATTTCTTCGACCTTAAGTTTTCTACTAGCCTCAATCTCAGCCCGTTTATTTTCATCGGCTTTGCTCATGATTGCAAGCTCAGCCATACGATTAGCATAAGCGTCTTCATCGGCTTTGCGCATGATTGCAAACTCAGCCTCACGGGCTTTGGCCGTTTCCTCAATCGCAAGTCTTCTAGTCCTAATCTCAGCCATACAACTAGCATAAGCGTCTTCATTGGCTTTGCGCATGCTTGCAAGCTCAGCCAGTTCATCTTCATTGGCTTTGCGCGCTTCTTCGGCCTTAAGTTTGCTACTAGCCTCAAACTCAGCGCGTTGTGCATCTGTTTTATTCAGTGTATCTATCAACCTGCGTTCATGTTCATTTCGAGGAACAATGTGTGCGCGAGTTTTGGGATTGTGAATCATTTCTTTTCGCTGGTCACGTGCAGCACGTATCTCATCGACACAGCTGTCAATTTCCTTTCGAATGATAGCCGATGCCTCGACGATGTGATCATTGTCCCAGCCAAGCTCATCAAGCCGCTGTATTATAAAATCGTAGCACTCTGGATAGGCTGATCCGTAGCTCACAAGACAATCTCTCGCAGATTTAATTTGTCCCGGCGTATGCGGAATGTGTCTGCCAGCCGAAGAAAAATCTCCTCCGTGAGGTTCTCTTTTCTGAGTGCTGTTAACTCTAACAATTGGAAAGTTCATACCTATTCTCCTAGTTGAAGCATTCTATTATATGGCATTGCAGAAATTCTCATCGTCGAGATCTCTATTCTGGAGCCTTGCCCTTCTGGCCTGCTGCTTTCGCAATTCCACATCGGCCTTCACTTCTTCCCGCCGAAGGGCAATTATTTCCGGATCGCTTTCAAGGGCCGCTCTTGCCGCTTCTCGAGTTGCCCTTGCGTCACTTTCATTTGCATTGGCCTTTGCTTGGCGCAACCTTTCCTTTGCTTCGCAAAGTTCCACCTCCGTTTTGTTCTTTTCTGCGTTAGCTAAATCCACTTCTGCTTGAAGCAGATTTGTTTTCACATTTATTTTGCTCAATTCTGCCCTAGCTTTACCTAGCTCCAATTCTGCCCTTGCCTTGGACTGCGCTGCGTCTGCCCTAGTCTTTTCCTCTTCCGCCCTAGCGGCATCTTTGGCTTGCTCTAGTGCAACTTCGGCTTGAGCGGCATCCATTTCCGCCTTTTTCTTGGCCTCCTGAAGTTCAAGCTCTGCCTTTTCTACCTCTATCTTAGCTTGTTGAAGTTCCACCTGAGTTTTCTCCGCTTCCACCTTAGCAGCATCTTTGGCTTGCTCTAGTGCAACTTCGGCTTGAGCGGCATCCATTTCCGCCTTTCTTTTTGCCTCTTGAAGTTCCACCTGAGTTTTCTCCGCTTCCGCTTTAGCAGCATCTTTGGCTTGCTCTAGTGCAACTTCGGCTTGAGCGGCATCTGTTTCCGCCTTTTTCTTGGCCACCTGAAGTTCTAAGTCACATTGTTCCCTAGCTCGTTGAAGTTCCATTTTAGTTTTCTCCGCTTCCGCCTTAGCAGCATCTTTGACTTGCTCTAGTGCAACTTCGGCTTGAGCGGCATCTGTTTCCGCCTTTTTCTTGGCCGCCTGAAGTTCCACCTGAGTTTTCTCCGCTTCCGCCTTAGCAGCATCTTTGGCTTGCTTTAGTGCAACTTCGGCTTGAGCGGCATCCTTTTCCGCCTTCTTCTTGGCCTCCTGAAGTTCGAGGTCAAATCGTTCCTTGGTTTGCTGTAGTTCCATCTGGGCTTTCTCCACTTTCGCCTTAGCGGCATCTTCGACTTGCTTGGCCTTCTCCTCGGCTTGTTTTCTCACCGATGCTGACTCTGCCGCCATTTCGTCGGTGAATTCCTTGATGGCATCGGGAAGTCTTGCAAGAGCATTGGCACGGGTGCCGGCCTGCTCTTTATCATCCTTGTCAATGGACGCGTAGAGATAACACTGCATGGCCAGATTTTTGAGTGCCGGCGAACCGGATTCATGCGCAAATGCAACCAGCCACATTTGACTATTTAATTGAAGTGTTTTGGTGTAAACATTTTTCCAAAACTTCAATAACTCCACATTGTTGCCGCAATTTCGCATTTCTGCTTTTGCATCATTGAGCGCCGTATTCACGGTGGTCTGTATAGCCATCAGTGTCTGCGAGTCAACATTTTTTATTTCACTATTTCCACTCATAAAATTTCCTTTCCTGCTGGAATGAGCGCGCCCGTCCTGGACGCATGGCGACGCTCTTTCGTGGCCAACATGGCAGCAATAAAAAAAAACGTATTAGCGAAAATATAGCACTTGTAAAGCGTTTTTACATTTTGGCTATTTTTTTACCACGATCGCATAATTCAAACTCCAAGACTAATTGCTAGCATTGCAATGGCTATTGCCGCTTTGGCAGAGGCCTAAACGCAGCAACAAAAAAAGTATTTTTCCACTAATTTTTTCAGTTTCTGATTAAAATTTTCGATGCAATGGCGAGTTTTTAATTTTCGTTTTCCTTCTTTCGTGTTCTGTATTTTCATGTTTTTTCCATTTCTTCACTACAAACTTTAAATTCTTCTGCATTAGGTGATTAGTTTTATGTAGCCGCTGTCTCCAATGGCACTTTCGGCGCAGTTTTCAAGCAACACCTTTAAGAAGCAAGCATCACGTGCGGATCCATTTGAAAGGCAAAAATTTATGGCAATCGTATCTTCGGCATTAGTAGCGATATGGACTTTGAATCCGAAAATAGCTCGGCCCTTTCCATGGCTTCTCGCATTGATTTAAAGCGTTTAATACGAGCATGTAAACAAAGTTTAATCGGAGTAGAATCGCCAATGGAATCTCCATGTAACGCCTTGAGGCAAAGAGCGTTTTTTAATTCGATTAAAATTTTTGGAAACCGTTTCATAATCGGAGCATAATGAGGTAACGTTGGGAAAAATCTTCTAAATGTGGATGTATTGGACCATGATAAAATGTTTTAAAATCCTTTACACCGGCTAGTTATGCCCAGAAATAAAGTGCCAAATGACACAATTTTGAGTGGTAAAATATCCAGTGAAAAAATTTCCGACGGCAAAGTTTCTAACGGCCAAATTTCTAATGGAAAAATTTCAGGTGACGAAATTTTGAATGGCGGCGACAGTGATCGCTCCGGCGAAATTGTTCCAGCGAAAAGAGTTCGCGGGCTTTCGATCGGCATAAAAACGGCAATAAAGAAATACAAGTTCACACTTTTCCCAGGGAACAAGAGAATGGCGAGTAACAACGCAAATCATCGCAACATTCTCGCGCAGATGAAATTCGCCGAATAATTGGCATCGACGGCAACTCGCCGCTTTTACTCAATGCACTGGAGCGATTATTGGTGCTTACAAACCAGTCGGGACCGATTTTAATTACTGCTGTAAAGGAACTGGAAAGAAAAAATTTGCTGAGTTTTTTCACCATCTGGTCAGTGGCGAATGCCAAAACCTCCATATTCTTCGCTGTGAAAAATTTGCTTTTCCGTTGCCCTGGATCTCTGCCGCGAATTTCTTTGTGGAAATTATGGAAAGGTGTTTGGCGACTTCCATGGCTATGACTTTCAGTGTGATCGACCTGTCGCGGTAAAGCAAAATTCCTCCAGCGGAGAGATTTGCCTAGAGATCCCCATCCACAACTCTTGGAGAATGATATTCCGCTATCGAGCCTGCGGCCACGGCGCTTTCCATGATCACGCATTGGCATTCAGCGGCGTCCATTGCTTCTAAATTACTTCCCCGGCGAGTATTAATAAAATTGCATCGGAAGCAGTAATAGCCTTTCCAAAAGACCAACCATCTCCCCAAGGTCCACTTAGCAAAGATTGCAAATGTGGAAAAATATTTTTGAAATCAAAATTTCATTTCAATTTTTGCAGGAAATGACATCGCCCCACTCATTATCTACTAGGCATTTATGGATGCGATCCAGAGTTGGCAGCACTTGATCATTCCAAATTTTTTTGAGTGTGTGGTGTGGTATTTTTTTCAAAAAAACGGAATAAGGCTTCCGTTTGCACAGAACAAAAAACACAAAATCACGATTATCTTCATCGCCGCTTCGGTGCAAAACGCCGTCATAGAAGGCCGCCTGAATATGGTACCCAAATTCTAACACCTTACTATTGAATGCATTTTTCAAATGGCCGGTGCTCTTTACGTCAATGATCATTCCCTTGTGGAGGGCATCTGGTTTCGCCTTTATAATTAATCCATTGCTCAATTTTACAGCAAGCGGCTTTTCTTTGATCGCATCTTTCAAATGACTGCCATAAAATATATGAGCCTTCAAGCGTTCGGCAAAGAGTTTGACATTTGACCACTCGTATGGAGTCAAACGCACGCGTCCATTGGGGTCCGATTGTTGATAATTTCCCATATAATAGCGTTGCTCAAATTGATCCGGTTCAAGGACTAAACAGTGAAATGCGGACCCTATGATCAAGCTGCGATTCTCAGGAATCACCGCGTCTCGAAGAACATAGCGATGGTAGTACAGGGACGGCGATCGAAGAAATTCTCTCAGGGAAGATGAAGTAATGGTCCAGCCGTCGTGGTCGTGATAATTTTTCGCTTCCATTGTCATGGACAGAGTCCATAAAAAATTTTACACAATTGCCAGTCGTAATTTATTTATCCTTGAAATTTTTTTTATTAGGCATATGAGTGACGATTCGCGTGTGGAGATTTGGAGGTTGAGTAGATCATGAAATGCCGCATTAGAGCTATTGCTTTTCTATTTTTTTTTATTTTTATATTGGCAAATGTGTCCTGTGGAAAAGTAGGCGATGGCGGATCCTGTCGGCGGAGGAAAGACGGCGAATTTTTTGCGGGTCGCATGCACATGCAACGAGGTCATCCCGCCCAAGCACTGCAATGTTTTAGTCGAGTTTCCCAACGGTCCACAGCCTATGGCGCAAATGCACACTTTGAATGTGGGGAAATCTATTTAAATCATTATAATGATCCAATTTCTGCCATTTATCACTACCGGAAGTACCTTGAATTGCAGCCAAATGAGCGGGAGTCCGCCCTGGTTCGACAGCGCATAGGTACCGCCGAAAAGGCATTTCTTTCGCGCATTCCCGCGCTGCGCCACTACGGTGGAGAATCCCATGGAGAATTGCTTCATTCTCTCAAATTGCTGCAGAATGAAAACTTACGGCTACGGCGGCAGATTGCTACTTTGAAGCAAAAATGCAAAATTTTGTCCACCGAAAATCACATCAATATGTCCTCCATTGAGGAATACGATGACATTGATGGGCGAAATAGCAAAAAAGTCGATGTAGCTAGTCGTTTTCAGTCATTTTACACAGTTTTGCAGGGTGATACACTTTCTTCTATTAGTGAAAAGATCTATGGAAATTCGCGGCATTGGAAGGAAATTTTTGATGCAAATGTCAATTCTCTGCCGTCCCCAGCTCGCTTGAAAATTGGGCAGCAGCTCGGCATTCCATCCATTTCTCGGGACGAAAACATCGATATAGAACCTCCTTAAACGTTGTCATCCAAATGACAGACTTCGCTTGCAAAAAAATTCATCTTTATGATCTGCTGTAAAAAAAAACATCAACAAGAGGTTATTCCAGCGGATTCGTGATTTTTAAAATCAGAAAACACAAATGTTTTCTGCGGCATAATTTGTGCCCTCAATCGGCCGATCGCTCTCACACAGCCACGGATTGCATTTATAGGGACCCAATCGCTTCGAAACAACTCCACATTCACTAAATACGCCGGAAGCCATCGCCATTTTTTTAAGTATCCTCTATTTTGGCGATTATAATTAACTGAATTTTTTTAATTTTTGGTTGAATTTATCAATGCGAATGAATTATTTATGATCAAAAAAATGATCTACGCGCTTGATCAAATTATGGCATTTCGATGATCGGCCCGCGAATATGAAAATGTCTGCCGTTGTCCTTAAAAACGTGTAGAGTTCCCCCTGGCATGTGCACGCAGAGCGGAAAAGAGATGCAACGGAGGTGGTGGCCAACAATTGCCGATGCCACTGCTCCCGATCCACAGGATCGAGTTTCGCCAACGCCACGTTCCAATATGCGAATAGTGATATTTTGAAAATCATTAACTACAACGAATTCCACATTGATTTCCGTTGAAAAATTCCGACGATTTTCGAAAAAATTGTCAATTCCGCCAATGGGAAAATCAAGTTCTGCAACCCCGATAACAAAGTGAGGATTTCCAATGGAGACGACGTGCCCTGCATAGGTTTTCCCTTTTATGGTCAATTTCCATTCTTTCGGTTCGTCGATACATTTTCCTAAATTTCCGATAACATCATAGCATTCTTTTTGTGATGATGGAAATACTTTACAAATTACTATTCCAGATATAGTGTTTAAAAAAATGGGTGCTTCAGGCCTCTGAAGACCTATCTTCACCAGGTGCGCAGCAAAAATTCGCGTGCCATTTCCACTCATTTCTGCCTCAGATCCATCGGGATTAAAAATTTGCAGATCAAATTTTCCATGAAAGTTCCTACCGAGAAGCAATCCATCCGTTTCCATGCATTTGCAACAGCGAATAATTTCATTGCCGTTCATGGCCACATTCAATGGAGCAACAGCATAGCAATTACCCAAAGCCGAATATCTGGCAAACAAAAACGACCCGCACTCCAAATGTACGTAGATTTCTGTGCCGTAGCGAGGCTATGCAAGCATTATTTTTGCTAATTGAATATTTGCCGTGGAAGTATTTCAATTAGCCTAGCGTCAATTTCGACTGATCCTTGTCCGAAAAGTTTAAGTTTTTTCAATTGCAATCGGCCACCCATGCCCAATCAAAGTGGAGTCACATTTCTTCTCATTTCATTAGATACTTTTTGGTGCCGTTGATTTTCCGCAATCGCGCCCGCAGCGTTGGCGAATCATTTTTGATTTTAATTTTCTCGATTGCGAAAAATTAATTTATTTGCACCAATGACTGCCGTGTCTAAACTTGAATAGGAGCGCTATGTCTTTTTATTTTTTTATAAAATCGTGGGTTCTTGGATTTATAATCGCCGCCCCCATTGGACCTATCGGAATGCTATGCATTCGCAAGAGTTTAGAACATGGCATGGCAGGTGCTTTTTCCGTAGCCATTGGAGCTACTTGCGGCGATGCTACTTACGGATTTGTTGCAGCATTTGGCATTGGCATTATTGCGCACTTTTTTACACAGCATGTATGCTTAATTCAGCTATTCAGCGGATTTTTTCTACTGTATTTTGCCATTAAAGAATTACAGCGCCCGCATCCATCGCCTACACAAAGCGTGCGATTTAGGGGAATTTTGCGATTTTCGGCCATTGTTTTTTTGCTTACACTGTCGAACCCAATGACAATTCTTCCTTTTATTAGCATATTTGCCAGCATCAGCTCGGAAACACGAAGCATCGGCGAATCACTAATGCTGGTTACAGGAATTGCAAGTGGCTCACTAACTTGGTGGCTTCTTCTTGGCTGCACCGTTGCCCTTCTGAAGAGTCGCCTTCCAAATTCATACATAAGAAAGATTCGCTATTTGTCCGCAGCAACAATTGGAGCTTTCGGAGTTTGGGCCCTAATTGGCGGATTGAGATTTTTCTCTAACAGCCATTAGGAATTCCATATTAGCACATATGAATTAGAGCCCTAAATTTACGGCTCGAAAAAATTTTTCGCCAAAACCTTTTCGAGAGTTTTGCAATTCGCATTAATTGAAGATTTGAAGTACGCCTTCCTAAATTTTTACCGGTTTGCATATGTATCAATTTATTTGAAATTTAATATATATATGCATCGCGTTACCGATTAGCAGCACTGCCGCAGCGAAAAAATGCCGCTGATTGGAATAAGTTTGCGCATTTCAACGGGATATCTCCAATAGGCAGACAGCGAATCCCAATTTTCTCGCCAAATTTCGCCTATGTTTTCATAGTGTGGGTTCCACTTCAAGCAAAACATTTCCAATCTTTCAAGGCCCGCATCCGCATGAGGAGCGGCGAAGACATCTCGTATGTTCCCACAAATTGCATCGACATGTTTTGCTTCTATGATATCGATGAAACTTCGAATTTGGCTAAAAATACATTTCTGTCGATCGGCAAATGGAAAGCATATGTGAATGGCTTCGTTCAATTTCGGCAAATCACTGCTGCAAAAAATCATCAAATCGCTGAGACCGCGAGTTTTGAGACTCTTCATGGCCTCGACCCAGTATTGCTCGTCGTGATCTTCTGGGACCGCATACACTCCGAATACTTCCTTATAGCCATTTCTGTCAATGCCGATGCATGCATAGATGTTATTTTCTGAACACGTTTCATCCGATTGAAACTTAAAGGTCCTGCTATCCATGTAAATAATTGCACAGGTTGGTTGTATTGATTTAGATATTACGCCACTTGATTCGGTGATCATTCGATTGGCAAAGCGGCTAAGGTCCTCCGCGGAAATTTCGTTTTTGTAAATTTCGCGCAGGTATTCGACGGTATCGCTCAGCGTCAATCCTTGGGCACAAAGAGCGATCAATGCATCTTCAATGTCATAAATATTATTCTTATATTTGCCAACAATTTTTGCTTTATAAAGACCTTGTCTATCCCGAGGCACTTTCAACGTAATGGGGCCATTGCAACTCTTAACCACCTTCTGAGAAACCCCATTGCGATAATTCTCTCTTCTACCCAATTTTCGCGCAAATTTTTCAAAGCCTAAAAAACTTTCTAATTCTTCAGAATAAAGAATCTCAATTGCGCATTTTTTAATTTTGCGAAATGCCATATTGGCAAGGTCGAAATCGCCGTATATTTTCGGTGACTTTCTGCGCCTAGGCTGCCTCTTTATCCGCGATGACCATTTTTTTTTCTCATTCTCCATAGTAATAGATTCCTTCTATTAAAAAATTTTTTTGGAAAATTCACTCAGTGAACCATTTCTCCCAGTTCCCTAAGGACACATTTCCGACTTTTTATCAGCTAATCCACAGATAAATCGGCGCACATGCCGTATAAATGTATTCTGCAATGAGTACTTATCCCAATTGCCAAAGCTTTCGTCTCTAACCACGATAGAATGTTAGCGTTACCTATTTTCGGAAAGCAAGAAATTTTTTTTCAGAAATTCACAAAAAAAACTTTGCGAATTGTGTATCTCATTAATTTAATTGTGGTACTTGGAAGAAATCACTGGATTGGCCTGCTTTTTTTTAACTTTAAAGGCGTAAATTTTCTTCAATTTTTTTCAAAAAATTTTAGCTTCGAGATGCAACTATCGACGCTCAATGCCGCCACTTTGGCCACGCGCATCACCTAATCTACAAGGGACAAAATGACCCATTTTCCAGAAGGTGTCATTTGCACGGTGGCTTCACACATTGCGCTTGCGCAAATTTTTCCATTCATTGCATCTGCGGAATCTCCATAGGTTCGAATAAAAAATGTGTCCGATCGCACGGTGAATTGATTTCCAAAAAATTGCAAAAAGTCCGCCTGGCTCAGGTAGGCCGGCGATTGAAAATTAGTCGCACCATTGGCTACATCTTCGTTGAACCAGGAGGGATCGCGAGTGTCTCTGCTTTTCGGAGATAATTGGTCGAGAGAATCATTGACACCTGCCCGATTGATGGCCCGCTGGATGGGCCCGCATTCCATCGCATCCCTGTCCTTTGCAAGCGGATCGCGGTTAATGAATGCACCCAATGTTGCGAACGGCCCACAGCGTTTAATTTCTTCCACGATGCATTCGCTGAGACGGTTTAAATCCTCTTCCCGCAGAGAGTGATGAATTTGAAAATTTTCTCCGCTGCTCTGCTGGTCGAAAAAGCGTGGAATAAAGTAGCTGTTCCCTAGCCGGTCACTAGGCATACTCCTCAACATACATTGCCACGCATAGCATGAAGTCGAATTCACATTGAACGCCCCGTGCCTAACCATGTGTCGGCCGCTTTGCATGCAGTCATCCAGCGGAGCTATTAAATCTGCATCCCCGCCAGTATCATATTGATCAAGAGAACATGTCGTAAAAAAATAGGATATGCCATTGCTCACTTCGCGGAAGCCACTGACAAAATAATGGTCATAGAGTGCCGCATTTAGTAAGTAGGAATAGTCAAATAGCATGGATTGGCGAAAAAATGGATGGTTGCGAAAAGCTTCGATCGATGGCATGGCATGATGACCCACGGCATTGGCCGGAATGAGGGGATTACTAAGGCTATTTCCAACGGCATAGGCTGGATGATAGGAAAACGGAGTTAGCGGAACGTGCTGCAGCGTTGCAATGCTATAGGCTTCGTCGGGAAGGTCAAAGAGTACGGCAGATGGATTTCCATCTCCCCAAAATGTGATTTCCGTCGGCGGAATGCTCACTCCCCCTGGTACCGCATCGACAAAGGCCACGTTCCATGGAATAAAATGACGAAAAAAGTGATCTTTTACGCCAAGAAGAGGGGCATTTTCGTAGGTACTTCTCCGAATTTGTGGGGCCCGTGGATTGTGATGGGCAATCCATTGAATTGAGCCATCTCCGCCACTGCCCGTTTGCGCTACCGCAATGAGACGAAAAATTTCTCTCGCCGTGCCATCGAGGACAATGTCATATTCTTTGCCGCTGTCGCCGTCGATGAAATCACTGATTTCCTGAAGTAAATTTTCACATCCATCCAGCAATTGCAGCGTGAGATAGGACCAGGAAAAATTTATGGTGTTCATGCGGCTGAGAGTGATCGACGGGGTGCCCTCCGGCAAATTCAAAGATATTCGCTTGCTGAGTCCCTCGCCTTCAATCGTAAATGCCTGCACTTCACCACTTTGAAACGACGAAGAAATCGGCCATTGCGCAAAGATATTTTCAAATGAAACGCCCTCACTGGGGCCGCCAAGAAAACAGCCAGGCGGAAGCTTTTTTGTGGATGCGGGGACGATTCGAAAAATGTATGAGCCGCCATTCAATTCCTTGGCATAGGGATTCCAAAGAAATACCTTTGGTTGCAGCGTAAGTGTAACGTGTCCATGATCTCCCTGGGCGATGAGTGATATGCTCAGCCCAACGAGGACGGGATGGATGCCAGACTGCACTGGAATATTGAGTCCAAGGTCAGGAACGGGTAACTGGGAAAGTGTTTGCGAATATACATTGGCGGCGAGGCCATTGCAAACGTAATGAGGCCCACCGGTTACTGGAAAAATTCCCCGCACCGTTGCCCGCCGTGTTGCATCGAAAAAGGATCCAATTAACGCAAAAGTTGGCGGCGGCTCTGGCCACTCTTGATTGCCAGAGAAAAGATATTCCACCGGCGCATATTGGTGTCCGCGCAATTTTGCAGTCAGATCAATGAGCCATTCGCCGGATGTGTTGCGAAGAAGCCCACAGCCACACAGGGTAATGCCATGAAAATAGCGATCAACACCACTGCCTAATTCTTCTCGCAGCGCGCGAAATGTGCATTGCTTTTCCAAAAATTCCCTACGGCCATCTCCTAGGGATGAATCTCCAATGCCTATTCCGTGGAACTGCTGTGCGATGCGATCCGTCGGCAGAGTTGGCATGGGTAAATTGATGCGAATTTTGCTGCACTCATCCTCGATCCAGTAGGCGTAGTGCCCAACAATTTTTCCATCGCACTGAATTGCCATGCGCGGGCAGCGATCCTGGAGGCCAAAATCATCGAAAATGGCAATGGTGCTTTCCTTATCGCAGACAGATTCCGGAGCCATGAAATCCCGCTTTGTCGCCGCATCGGCGGAAACCAGCCAGCGATTAAATTTCAGCTTTTCGTCCACAACATCCCACACTCCTACCCACTCAGAATGCTCTGCTGACACGGGGTTTAATCGCAAATTCGCCCGCCCGGTAATGCACCGGCCATCCCTATAAATTTCATCGAGCTCATCCATTGCTACTCTGAGCGCGCTGCGGGCATTCCATTGGGCTATGGACTGGTGCATTCTGTGGCGGCCTCGCCGGGCCTGAATTTGAACGTAGCGTTCGGTGGACAGAACTACGACCCCTAAAATTGCCAGCAATCCGAGTATCAGCAGCAGCGCAAATCCCTGGGAATTTACCGGCGAAGGACGTAAAACGCGCATGGCGAATGGTACAATTGCGCACAAGTGATGTCAAAAATTGTTTTTTCGAAAAATTTTAAAGGAAATTGCTTGCGTTGTTTGATGGAAAATGTGGTTTTCCCATAAATAAACTTAAAAAATTCTCTCACAACAATGGCTACAAAAAAACAAAGTAAAAAATGTTGCATTTCGGAATCTCAGATAGATGCCTGCTACACCTACTGGCGAATTCGCTTGCTCTACACGCTCATTATCGGCTATGCTGCCTTCTATTTAGTAAGGCAAAATATGCAAATTGCCGCTCCACTTATGCTGAAAGAATTTGGATATTCAAAGACCCAGGTAGGATGGATTTTCAGCGCGTTTCCAATCATTTACGGCGTAGGAAAGTTTGTTAGTGGAATCTTTTGCGACCGTGTTAACGTGCGCTACTACATGGCTGGAGGCCTTCTACTGGCGGCCATGACGAGCGTCTTTATCGGATTTTCAGACAATATTTCCGGTTTTTTTTTCCACTTTTTGCACGTCAGTGCTAGCCCAATTTTCTTCATTGCCGTTTTCTACTCTTTGAATGGGCTATTTCAATCGGCCGGCTGGCCTCCCATCGCGCGGCTCATGACCAATTGGTTTTCACCGAAGCAGCTGGGAACCTACTGGGGCATCGTCAATGCATCGCACCAGGTTGGCAGTGTAACCATTCTCATCGGCGGAGCATGGCTCGGCCAACACTACGGCTGGAAAACCATTTTCTTTATTCCGGCAGTCGTCTGCGTCTTTTTTTCATTTTTTCTCTTCAATCGCCTCTGCGACACCCCAGAATCAGAAGGATTGCCGCCGCTGCATGTCAAGGAGGGCATTGCCCTAGGAAAGGGAGAAAAGGCGTGCTCCAATGAGGACGGCCATGCGTCATTTTCTGAAATTTTTTTCCAGCACATTCTTCCCAACCGGGCTCTGTGGCTTGTGTGCTGGGCAAATTTTTTCCTCTACGTTGTCCGCATGGGATTTTTCAATTGGGCACCGACGTTTCTCCAAGAGGCGCGTGGCTCGTCCGCCATCGGATCCAGCTTTCAAACGGCATTCTTTGAAATTTTTGGACTTTTTTCAGGAATTGTTGCCGGGTACATTTCCGATCGCTGGGCCGGCGGCCGCCGCAATGCGGTTTGCTCCGTATTTATGGCCATCCTAATCGTTTGCCTGTTTCTTTTTTGGCAAAGTCCAACCGATCATCCTGCCTGTGATACCATTCTTCTATCCATCATTGGATTTTTCGTCTATGGGCCACAGACTTTGGCGGGAGTAGCCGGCGCTGAGTTCGGTTCCACACGCGCCGCGGCAACGGCCAATGGACTAACGGGTCTCTTCGGCTCCCTAGGCGCCATTTTTTCTGGATTTGGCGTCGGCCTTATCACGGACCACTTCGGCTGGAATTACGCAATTCTGTTCTATATTTTCTGCGCAACGGCAAGTCTTTTCTTCTTTATGTTCAATTGGTCCCAAACGTCACAGCGCACCTCCTAGGCTATGGCACGCTAAAATTTCAAAAAATGGGTGGCCACCCCCACCATTTGGAATCGCTCCACGGCAAAAATAGCCTGCAAACCAGCGTTGCTAAAATTTGAACTCGATGCCGCTGCTAAGCCAAAGAAGATTTCTGTGCCCACCCACTATGGGAGCATTATTCCAATTTGTGCGCGACGCACCATTGGCGGCAAAGTGAATGCCCAAGCGAATGCCTGCTTGCGCATTGCACTTGTAAACTATATCTGCAGCGCAATTCGCATAAATATAGCCCTTTTTAGTGCTTTTGTGCCCAGACAAATTCACCTCGGTCACACTACTCCCACCTTCTTCGCCTAAATTAAAAATGTTAACATTGAAAAGTTTCTCTGTGCCAAATGGGCACCTGGCAAGGTCATAGCCAACCTTTACTGACCCTTCAAATGCAAGGCGAGAAATGCCCGCATGGGCAAAATCATGGGCATAAATTGCCGATGCATTAATATCCAATTCCTCCCTATCAAAGTCATAGGAAATGTGCAAAATCGGTAAAAAAGCATCTTCAAATGCGGCATCGACATAAATTTCGTTACTACTCTTTTTAATTCTATAGCCTCCAGCCGTCGTCGCAGAATTGGAAAATTCCTCTAGATTAGTATATAGGTGGGCAGTGTAGCCGATATCCAGAGTCACGCCATTCCGCAATCCGCAGCTTAATCCAATGTTGGGAGCAATTTCATTGGCAGATATGACATACTCCTTCGGCAAGGAACTGGGTCCCTCCACGGATACCACAGGCACTGCGCCGCAAACCCCCAATGAAACGGCATCATCCATTGGAAAAAGCAACGAACTTATACCCGCATGGGCATGGACATTTCCCAGGTCTGCCCCAACTTCAACGGACGCCTGAAAATTTTGCCGGCCTTCCCTGCGTCCGTGAATCACGTGCTCCGAATTAAATTTAATGTTTGACATCAAATTAATCTGAAGAATATCATATGCATTTGCATCGCAGGTAATTGCAGCAAGTACAGTTGCGAAAGCAGCTATTATTTTTTTCATTATATTCTCCTTTTTAGCGAATTACTACAGTGAAATTCGAGTTAATGCATTTTACGAAATTACAAAATAGTCAAGCATGTTAAAATTTTTTTATTTCCTGAGCACTTGTCGGACTGAATCCTACTTTTTCACCGGCGATTTTCCACTGCATTATTATTTTTCTTGGAAATAGAAAAATTTTCCATAGGACAACCTATGGGAGAGATGGCAGAGCGGTTGATCGCGTCGGTCTTGAAAACCGAAGTGCCCACTGGGCACCGAGGGTTCGAATCCCTCTCTCTCCGCCAAAAAAAGCATCGCTAAATTTGCGTCTTTCCCAGTTCAGCGGCGCCAATGGAACAAGCACAGCGGCCTTCACTTTTCGCAGTAGCACATGGTCTTTCGCTGCCTAAATTCGCTCTGCTTTCCATCATTCCACTGCTGCACGGGCCGCACATAGCCAACCACCCTGGAGTATACTTCGCAATCCTGCCCACAGTGTGGGCAATTTTTTTGCTCGCCGGAAAGGTATCCGTGGGAATGACAAACGGAGAATGTTGGCGTAAGTGAAAAGTAGGGAAGTTTGTAATTGGATGTAATTTTTCTCACCAGGTTTTTCACCATCTGCGAGTCGGAGATACGCTCGCCGAGAAAAATGTGCACAACGGTCCCGCCGGTAAATTTTGTCTGCAAATCATCCTGATGATCAAGCAGGGCAAAGATGTCCTCCATGGAATCAACGGGAATATGGATGGAATTGGTGTAATACGGCACATCCCCTCCGCCAAGGACATCCTCATTGGCAACGCAAATGTCAAGATATTTGGATTTATCCTTTTTTGCAAGTCGGAACGATGTTCCCTCTGCCGGTGTCGCTTCTAAATTGTAGTGATTTCCAGTTTGTTGCTGGTACTGTAAAATGCGATCCCGCATAAAATTAAGCGTATCCGTGGTAAAATTTTTTCCAGATTCCGTGCAAATATTCTTCCCAAGTAAATTGATACACGCTTCATTCATCCCGATGAGCCCAATGGTTGAAAAGTGATTTTTCCAGTAGCATCCAAAGCGCTCGCGGAGTCGATCTAAGTAAAATGATGTGTAGGGATAGAGATTGGAATCGGTAAATTCCTCGAGGCGGTTCCGCTTAATTTCCAAGCTATCTCTGGCGATATCCATCATTTCGGCCAATTGCACATAAAAGTCCTCTTTATTCTTGGATAAATAGGCGATGCGCGGCATATTGAGTGTCACCACCCCAATGCTGCCGGTAAGTGGATTAGCGCCAAATAGGCCGCCGCCGCGCTTTTCCAATTGCGTATTGTCAATGCGCAGGCGACAGCACATGGATCGGGAATCTTCCGGCGACATGTCCGAATTCACAAAATTAGAAAAATAGGGTATGCCATATTTTCCAGTTATTTCCCACAGGCATTCCAAATTTGGATTGTCCCAATCAAAATTTTTTGTGATATTGATCGTTGGAATTGGAAACGTGAAAATTCGCCCCTTCGCGTCGCCATCAAGCATAATTTGAAAGAGGGCACGGTTAAACATATCCATCTCCCGCTGGAATTCTCCGTAGGTGCAATCCTGCATCTCTCCACCATAAATCACCGGCTCATTTGCCAGGTGATTCGGACAAAATAAATCCAGTGTGATATTGGTAAACGGAGTTTGAAATCCCACCCGCGTCGGCACATTAACATTAAATATGAATTCCTGCAACGCCTGCTTCACATCACGGAAACTTAAATTATCGTAGCGTATAAATGGGGCCAGCAGCGTGTCAAAGTTGGAAAATGCCTGCGCGCCAGCAGCTTCTCCCTGAAGGGTGTAGAAAAAATTCACAATTTGTCCGAGTGCCGTGCGAAAATGTCGTGCCGGATTTGCCTCTAATTTTCCAGGAACACCGCGGAACCCGCGGCGGAGTAAATCCGCCAAGTCCCATCCCACGCAATAGACGGAAAGCTGCCCAAGGTCATGCAGATGCAGCGCGCCGCTCTGGTGGGCCTCCCTAATGCGCTCATCGTAGACTTCATAGAGCCAAAAATTTTGGCTTAAAGTGCTGGCAAGGTAGTGGTTCAGTCCCTGCAGCGAGTAGGTCATATTACTATTTTCCTTGACCTTCCAATCCGACTTGGAAAGGTACTCTTTGACGCGGCCAATGTCCAATTTGCGAATGGCATCCTCGCCCCGAGATTTTCTATCCCTAGCAATGATGAAGGCCTTCGCCGCCAGGTGAAATGGCGATTGAAGCAGTGCGCCCTCCATCAAAGCATCTAAGTGGCCATCGGAAACGCTTGCCAACCCTTCTTTGCAATGAAGTTTAGCAATGACAGTGCGAGTAAGCTCGTGCGCTTCCTTTTCGGCGAACTCTTCAGTTGCTCTGCCATACTGTAAAAATTTCTCAAAAATCTGGTCCTGCCGTTGGGAGTCAGAGCAGATGAATTTTAAACCTTCACGCAGGTTCTCAAAAAATGCGGTTCTCATACTAATCCTAGTGGTCGGCAACTACTGCCGATGGCACATATAGTACGTAGGGAGAGTAGGTAGTCTAGAAGAATTTATTCACAAAATTAAGATTTTTTTGATCTTGCCGCTAAATTTCACCCCATCAAATTTTGAAACGTAACCCGGCAGCAAGTTTCCGTGAAAACTGCGCCAAAGAATTGAATACCATGGCCTAGCGACGACCGGATAATCCTCGTTGCCGAGCCACCAATGCGCGCTGGATCTCCCTCTTTTCCACACGCTGTTTGAGGGCACGGCGCTTATCGTAGGCGCGCTTACCCTTGCAAATGGCGATGTCTAGCTTCGCAAGCCCCTTTTTGAGATACATTCGCAGGGGAATGATTGACATTCCCTCCCTATCCTGGGCACTGCGTAATCTTTCTATCTCTTTGCGATGCAATAATAAATACCTCTGGCGCTTGGGCACATGATTGGCATCCGTGCCGTGATGGTATTCGTCAATGTGAGCATTAATCAGAATGGGTCTGTGCCCATCGCCAATGCGAACGAATGCATCGGCAATCTGCGCATCCCCGCCGCGGAACGATTTTATTTCCGTCCCCTGGAGTACAATGCCAGCTTCGAAGTGCTGCAAAATTTCATAGCGGTGGCGGGCTTCCCTGTTCAGTACCTCCCGCGAATATGTGCCGCCCGAGGCCACGCTTCCTACTCCTAAAAATGCGCCTGTTCGGATTTTGGCTTCGCACTCAGCGCATAGCTGACATGGCCTTCGATAATTTCTCGGAGAACAATGTCTTCTATTTCAAGGCGTTCCAATGACTGGATCAGCGGTTTATTTTTTTCATTTCGCAGCTGTTTTACCCTCTGCGATACCAAATTAATGAGTACATTTACATTAGGGATGGTCGCTAGCGCCCGTTTTATATATTTATCTTTCATCTCGCGAGGGTATGTTCAAAAACTTCACGCGCCAGTGCAAGGAAAATTTCACTCTCCAAATATTTTTTTTAATGTATCAAAAAATCGTGGCCCGAGACTGATTATTGGGGAGTCATCCGCGGCAAGAAGCCCACGCCCCATGGCAAAATTCACCTGTCTTTTGTCAACGTAAAGCAACTGCGGTGCAGGGTTTGCGGGTACTTTAGCACGGTGGGGATGCCAAGCCTTTGGAATTCCATTCCACGTCCAATGAACATCATAGGCATTGGGTTCATTTGCAATTTTTCTACCCTTTCGGACCACCAAAGCCGGATAGCGATGCAAAAAGTCAGGAACTTTGTCCGCATAGATGCGTGTGATAAACGCCGTCTCTAACCTTTGCACGGCGGATAGCACATTGCATTGCCCGCGATTTTGCAAAATGGGCAGGGGATCAAAGGAAACCAAGTTTAGCCCATTCCAGTGTCCATGGTCATTGGGGGAATCGAAGTAATGCTCTCGATACCATTTTTGAAAGGCCCGTGGCGATCCTAGGCGCAGGCCCATTTCCAAATGCAAATGGGCCAATTCCGGTACAATTTTCGCCGCATTGCTGCTGCGGCCCATCATTCCAATGCACTGCCCGCCATGAACTTTTTTGTGAATTTTCACTTCCGAAGCAATTGATGCAAGATGGGCATAGAGTGAAAAAATAGGAAGCGGCAATTCGCCGTGTTCAATGACCACATAGCGGCCATAGCTGCTTAAATTTTCGGCGTCATTTACGTAAACTACAGTCCCACTAGCTACGGCAAAAATAGGATCGCTCGGCTCGCCGTTTTCCAGCGGATAGGCGGGACGAATGTCAATTCCTCCGTGGTAGCGGGTGCCATTTTCCCTTAGGAGCCCAAATCCACCATTGTCCTTTAGCGGCTCCGTTGGCTGGAGATAGGACTGGGGTAGTTGTGGATTTCCATTGGGCGAGGGAAGATGAAAAATCTCCCCGAATAGGCTGAGATTGCCGGCATAAAGCAGCGAAAGCACTAGACATTTGATCTGCCTCACCGTGCCCATATGCACCTAGGCAATTCTCTCAACGATGAGGTCGCCGACATTTGGCCGCTTCGGCGCAAGGCGAAACGAATTGCGCAAATATTCTAAGCCCGACTCTAAATTGCTTCCATCGTTATAATGAATCATCATAAGTGGTTCACCCTGCTTAATTTGAACACCAACTTTCATAATTTGCGAAACGCCAACGGAAGGATCAAATGTTCCGTCGGACCGCTCGGAAAGCAATTGGACCCCGCGGGCGATCATTCCCGCGTTGATGGTATGGATATATCCGCGCTTTGGCGCAGAGAGTTTGCGAATGTATTTTGCCTTGGGAAATTTTTCCGTATTATCTAAGTAGCTCACATCTCCACCTTGGGCTGCAATGATTTGCTTGAATTTTTCAAAGGCAGCTCCGCTGGAAATGCTCCGCTGCACCATCTGCTTTGCGGATAGGGTCGACCCCGCAACTCCAGCGATGCGTACCACTTCCATTCCAGTACGCAGTATGAGCTGCCGCAGGTCCTCGTCACCCTCCTCTGTTTTAAGAAAGCGCACTGCTTCTTCGATCTCCAACGCAGTGCCAACGGAACTTCCAATGGGCTGATTGACATCGGTCACCAGTACAACGCATCTGCGTTTGAACAGATCGCAAGTACGGGCAATGTTCCTTGCAAGTACCTTTGCCTGTTCCACATCTTTAATGAAAGAACCATTGCCCCATTTTACATCGACCACAAATCCATCGGCACCCTCCGCAGACTTACGGGCAAGAATACTTGCAACAATGAGCGATGGGCATGGAATGGCAGCAATCTCCCTGCGCATTTTATAAATAACATTATCAATGGGAGAAATGGATTCATGTTGCTCCATAAATGCTGCTCCATTGCTGTGTAAATACTTTGAAAATTCCTTTAACTCACCTCGCCTGCAAAATCCAGGGATCGCAGAAAGCTTATCCAAAGTACCAATGAGAAAATTTTCATCCTCTCCAACCATAACGGGCATAACGACACCACAGGCAGCAGCTATGGCGGGAAGAATGAGCGGCACCTTATCGCCAACACCTCCCGTTGTATAGCTTGCCACCTTCGGAAGACTAATGGATGCTAGATTGAGAACTTCTCCCGACAGCATTAATTCCTCGGCAAGAATAGCCGTCTCATCAATGGTAAGCCCACGAAAATAGATCACTGACAGCAGTCCGGCAAGCTGATGTGGCGGCAATTCTTCGTCGATTAAAGCATCTACAATGCCTTTTATTTCATCACGTGTAAACTCTTCACCATCACGCTTTTTCTCTATTAGAAACGCAAATGACGGCTTCATTTTCTTTTTTGTTTTTTCTCTCATCTAAAATCAATCTCCATTCACACAGAGACCCTCCCCACCTTAAAAAGGTACAAATGCAATAGAAGGCCAACCCCTCCTTTGTCCAGCAAAATTTCGCGCGCGCAAATCAAGACACACCACGGCAATCATCGCCAATGAACTTACTTTTTTTAAGTTTTTGCAAATTTTTTTGCAAATTTAGCAGGCATCGATAAAATTCAAAAAATGCCCAGCAATGGCAGGAAAGATTGCGTCGCACTATGAGATTCCAATGCGCACCCTCTCCCTCTCTGCAATTCGCTGGGAAAAAAGAATTACTGCGGCTGGATAAAATCTATAAAATTTTCATTTAGTTAGTATTGACAGAAAGAATAAAAAAATTTTACTGGCGGTGACTTCTGGATGATGTCGAGCTCTTCTACACGTATTCTTCTCCTGACACTAAATTCCGGGGAAGTTGACTTTTACGCGGGAGGCGTGAATAATTTTGTTCGTACCCTATGCGAAAATAAACTTCCCACCTGTACATAAAGCAGGCACGAAATACAAACTGAAGAACGCTCACTCGGAAGTCGCTTGTCCGACAATTTTTGCTTAAAAAAGATGTCGCTTAGAGTTTTTTCCAATTACTTCCGTCTGCTGTAAGAATTTTCATTGGCATAACCGGAGCCTGGAAATGAGGGACGCCCACTGGCAAATTTGTGAGATTTTTCAAAAAATCGAGCGGCGGATAGCAGTGCGCCCTCCTCGTAGGGTTTCCCGATCAACTGCAGTCCAATGGGCATATGATTGGAATCGAACCCGCACGGCATGCTGATGGCGGGCAATCCTGCCAAATTGACTGTTACTGTATAAATGTCATTAAGATACATTTGCAAGGGATCGGTGTATTGCATGCCCAATGGAAATGCAACCGTTGGCGTCGTAGGTGATAGGAGGAAGTCTACGTTTTTAAGGGCCTTTTCGTAGTCCTCTCTGATAAGCGAACGCACCTTTTGTGCCCGTGTATAATAGGCATCGTGATAGCCGCCATGGAGAACAAATGCGCCCAAAATTATTCTGCGCTTCACTTCCGCGCCAAATCCCTCTGCCCTGGATTTTGCATAGATATCCATGGCATCCGATGCCTCTGCCGACCGATGCCCATAGCGAATTCCGTCGAAGCGGGCTAGGTTAGAAAATGCCTCCGCAGTTGCAATGACATAGTAGGCGGCCAATCCAGCTTTTAAGGTGGAAAGCGATAGGGAAATGACATCGCATCCGCTGGATTTATAAAATTCAATGGCTTCCTGCAATACCTGCCGCACGCTATCGTCCATGCCATCACCCATAAATTCTTCCACTATGCCAATGCGCCAGGGCCGCTCTTCGCGGGACTGCTGTTCATAGTCAGCAACGGGAAGATCGATGCTCGTAGAATCGTGGATATCTCTCCCGGAAATGATTGATAAAATAATGGCCACATCTTCCACGGAACGACCAAGTGGGCCAATTTGGTCCAAAGAGCTGGCAAATGCAGCCATGCCGTAGCGACTGACTCGCCCATAGGTCGGCTTTAATCCCACCACGCCGCAAAATGCAGCCGGCTGTCGAATGGAACCCCCCGTATCCGTGCCCAGGGAAACAAGCATTTGCCCCGATGCCACCGCCGATGCACTGCCACCACTGCTTCCACCGGGAACACAGCGCAAATTCCACGGATTCATGGTGGGACCAAATGCGGAATTTTCGGTGGACGATCCCATGGCAAACTCATCGAGATTGAGGCGGCCAAAAATGACCATTCCAGCACTGCGCAGTTTCTTGATTACGGTGGCGTCATAGGGACTTACGTAATTTCCCAACATACGGCTGCCGCAGGTCAGCGGCTGACCCCTTACGGAAATGATGTCCTTAATTCCTATGGGAATTCCGTCGAATGAACTCCTGTTTTCTCCCATTTGCCAGCGGCGGGTAGCGGCGATGGCCTGCTCCATAGCACTATCCACATCGTAGGAGATAAAAGAGTGAATCAGTGGCTCTGTTTTTTTAATCCTGTTAATCAGTGCTTCCATCAGCTCCACCGGCGTGATGGCATGATTGCGGAAAGCCGATACAATTTGTTTCAAGGATTGGTAATAGTAGATCTCTTCGCCCATAAATTATTCCATTTGTTGATTTATTATCTAGGAAAGGTCATCCACGACGCGGGGAACGCTAATTTGTCCCGCCTCCTTTTCCGGCGCATTCAGCAGCGCTTCATTCTGGGAAAAGCTTTCCCCGGCAATGTCTTCGCGCCAAACATTGATTACCTCAAAGGCGTGGGCCGATGGCATCGCATTGTCCGTATCAATGGATTGCAACTGGTCAATGTATACTAAAATTTTTTCCAATTGCTCACCGAATTGTTCCAATTCATCTTCCCTCAACTCCACGCGCGCCAACGAGGCAATTTCCCTCACGTCCATGTGCTTTTTAGTCTGAGTCATAGCCATTTTCCAAGTGAAAATCATCTATTTTAGCGGATGGAAGAAGACAAGGGAAAATTTTATAAAAAATGGAAAATTTTTCATCGGCACATCAATTTTCATCGGCCGATCGCATAAATCATTTTCTTGGCCACAAAATAACTCGTCCATATTGGAGTAATTATATGGCACCATATTCAATACTTATTGAAATATTTAATACCCCGATCGCGCCATTCAAAATCCAAGATTAATTGCCCACATTGCACTGGCGATTGCCGCTTTGGCAGAGGCCCAAACGCGGAAACGTGAACGACCGAGATAATTACCTATCATTTGATGGTACATTTTTCAAAAAATGCAATCCATCCCATAGCAGTCCGCGCCGGCAGAGGTTCTCCCATGCAAATGCCAATTTTCGCCGCATGCCCGCCGTGGGGACTTCTACCCACGCCTTGGCCGTGCCCGTGCGCATTCCGCGCACGGGTGGAGCCGCGGCATGTCCCAAGGAAAGCGAGGAGGCACCGGCCAATTCATCCACGGCGCCGGCCACATTCCATGGATATGGCCAAACAGCGGAAAATGATGGCACTGCGTGGGCATCCCCCGGCAAAGTAGTTGAAGATTTTATGAAATTCCCTGCCGCAGAGCGGCTCGGCGGAGCAATGGGCCCTATGGAACGGAATTTTTGGGCCGGCCCCTAGGGATGGCTTGGGGAGGGCAAGGGTCCCATCCCACGCCCACTTTTTGCGCGGCCGGCATCATTAAAAATAGCCCATTAAAATTTCGAAATTGTTCGTCCGGTGGCCTTTGGGCCTTCTTTGAAATTTTAGGTGAATCCGCCGACCTCTTCTCCACCACCGGCGCCGACTTAGCATCTATTTTTTGCAAAGGCAACACATCCGCGGCGCCCGACTCCTTCTCTGCCACCGGCAATTCCTTCTCCACCACCGGCGCCGACTTGGCATCTATTTTTTGCAGTGGCAGCACATCCGCGGCGCCCGGCTCCTTCTCTGCCGCTGCGACACAGGCATGCCTCAGGTTCTCCCGCACCGTTTTGGATTTTATGTGGGGCAGGACCTTTGCCGTCCACTGAGGGCCCGCCGCCGACAGAATCCACAGCGCCGTGTCCGACGGCATGAGTCCTAGGATTTCGGCGACCTTGCCCCATTGGGCGAGGTCGCACATGTACATCGAAAGCTGTGCCGCGAGTTGCTGCAGCGTATGTTGCTGCGGGAGAACGATCAACGAGCTCTGCGGCCGCCGATGCCAGGTTTGAAAAATGATCGCCAGTGCTTCGGGATTTGCCCGTGTCCCCGCTAGAAACATGGCCACACTTTTTTCCAACGCGTCGCTCAGATCGTGGTCCAGCACCGTTGAAATGTATTTGTCCAATTCCATGGCCTGCTCCATTTTCCAACTAGTTTCCGGCGTCTGGGCGGAGGGCGGCGGATTGGAAGAAAGTTGCCGGGCGGATGCGGCCCGCGCCGGCGAGTGCAATCCCCCATTGGGGCTACTTTCGCCCTCCTCGCGGGCCTGATAATCTAGGGGATTCATTTGCTGAAAATTTGACATGGATGTTCCTCCGGTTGGAGATCCCGCCATAGGAAATATTTCCCAATTGTCAATGCATAAATGCCTCATCTGCAGACGAAAAGCATTTTCCCACCGGACATGGGGATAAGAACACCCGCCCGATTGCAAAAAAATTTTGCAACCGGGCGAAAGAAAATATTAGATAGAAATTAGAAGGGAATCAGTCGAAATTTTGTCGCCGATGGTAAATACTTTGCACAATGCCCTGCAAGACACAGCACACACTCAAAAATGTGCCACCATAGCTGAGAAAGGGCAGCGGAACTCCGGTAATGGGCATGAGCCGAATGGTCATACCAATATTGACCAATAGATGCATTAAAAAAAATATAGCGATGGCTACTCCCAGGTATCGCCCGAAGCGATCGTGAGCCAATGCAGAAATGCGCAGCGTATTAAAAGTGAGTGTAATGAGCAGCGTAAGCGCAAAAAAAGATCCAAAAAATCCCCGTTCCTCCGCAAGGACAGAAAATAAAAAATCATTGGTAGAAACAGACTTCGGCAAATATCCCAGCTGGGCCTGAGTGCCATTCCCATGGCCCTTTCCAAATAATCCACCGGATCCGACGGAAATGAGCGATTGGCGCAAATTCCAACTAATGCCCGTGCCCATGGGGTCGACCACTTCCGGAGCAATAAAGCCAATGATGCGATTGCGCTGGTAATCGCGCAGCGGAATCCAGGAGTGCGCCTGGTAGAGGCCCGCATGTTGCTCTGGTGTGAGATTATTTTTGTCTAAAAAATTACGGTAGCGAGAGATATCCCAAATAACGGTGGCAAATACCAAAATAACCACGGCGAAAATGTGAAAAAAAAATCTCTTTGAGAGGTCAGAAATATAAAGCAACGCAAGCAAAATGGGCGGTAAGATGAGCGCAGATCCCAAATCCGGTTGGAAAAAAATGAGTGCCCATGGGATAAAAAAAGCAATAAATATCCGAAGTAATGGCATTCGAGATTCACGCAAACCGCTCATTTTTACACCAGTTAAAATGGCCGATAGCATGACAATTGTGGAAAATTTTGCTGCCTCTGCCGGCTGAATTTGAAGCCCAAAGATGCTGAGCCATCGCAGTGCGCCATGGCGTCGCACTCCCAGTGGAGACCATAGTAGCACTAATCCGAAAATACCAAGTACATAAATCCAATGGGCCCAGCGTAAAAATATACGGTAGTGGATGCGAGCACAGCAGCCATAGGCGCCGCAACCAACGGCAAACCACAGCAGCTGGCTTCGCCATTGGGTCCCATGGATAGATAATTGCGCCGAGTGAATGGATGTGACGCCGAGGAAAATAAGGCAACACATACAAATTGGATTAATCCAGTCCCACCCCCGCTTCATTCTCCATTAGATAAAAAGAATGCGGATTCACCCAAGCAATAAATAGCAATTTTAGAAAGTAAAAATTTTTTTTGAACGCTCAGAAGCTCAATGAAATGGGCAATCATGCCCTGCCCATCTCCTTCGTGCAAAAATATAAAACCGTTACATATCAAGTGGCGGTTCGGCGAATTTCACACCTCCTGGCAGAATAATTGCGTCAAGCAACATTGCGTCGATGTGTGCCCTAGGGTCTATTCGCCAACTCTAATGGAGTCTTCGAGCAAACAAGCGATATAAGAATAGGCTTACTTTCCTGAAGACTCCCCGAAAAAAAAAGCATAAATCTTTTTTCCCCATGGGCGCTTCTTCCGTGCCTCCATTTCGAGCTCTATCATTCGGCGCTCCTCTCTGCACTGCTTCCAAAAGGCTTCCTCTTTCTGTTTGACCGCCTGGAGATCTCCATTGATTTTTGCCATCTGCTCCGCTGTATTTTTCCTAATTTCCTCCTGTTTCATAATTTCTTCGCGTATGATCCTGCTTGATTGCCTGTAAACTGCAGCGGAGAAATCCCATTCATCGTTCTTCCATTCCTCTTCACTGCTAGATTGTTCCGATGAGGAGCTGTCTCCCGCTCTCGATTCTTCCTCCGTGCCCATCTCCTTTTCCAGCTGAGCATATACCACAGCATGGTGCCTATGTAAATTTTCTAGCTCGTTTTCTGCATTATCCTTTTCACTCAATGCATCCATTTGCCTTCCCAGTTCGGTGAGTTCTGCAAGTAGTGCATCAATTTTCGCAAACTTTGCCGCTCCACTTGCACGTACTCTTTCCACCTCTTTCTCGGCTTCCGCAGCCGCTGCTTGCGCAGCTTGCACGCTGATTTCCCCTCGCTTTTGCATCTCCTTTGTTTCCCTTACAGCCTTCATGATGGAAGCTTCACCCTCTGTTTGAGGTATAACGGTCTCATCGCCGGCTTGGATGCGGGCATACCTCTCATGCCTATCCCTAAGAATTTCTTCTTTGAGCTCTCCATATTTATTTCGCAAAATGCGCTCCACGTCGGGAAAGTCATAGCCGGCGGCGCGCAGTTCCCATATGTGATCATCAATTTCTCTGTGTTTTTCTTCAAACTCTATGGCCAGAAAAACCAGCATGTCCCTTGCCATTGGCACCTTCCAAGATTCTCCACGAAGGTACTTTTTTTCCCAACCGGAGGCGGTACCAACCTTGCCTTTATGGGCAAACTCGCCAAAGCCAGCATTAAATTTTTGATCCGGCTTTGATCGTGGTCTATCCATCAATATGATGCGTTTACTATTCGGATCTATATTCATATTTTTAAACCTTTCTAATTTTTAGCATTACTACTCACCGAAAATGATGGTTCCAAGTTTACCAAAAATACCTTTCCTGTTATAGTTTGATTCTCTGCGTAAATCATCTGCCCTTATCGCTGCGTTTTCACTTTGCGCAGCATACCGCCTTGCCCTTGCTTCGGCAATTTTTTGCGATTCCGCAAGGCTTATCTCTGCCTGTTGCGCATCTCTTTTTGTTTTAATTGCTTCTTGCAGAGCTTTTTCTTTCTTCACTCTGGCGTCAGATTCTTTTGTCTCTGCACTGGCATCGCCTTCCCGCTTAAGCCTTTCGGTTTCATTTACCTCACGCACCAATAATGTTTTCGATAATTCATTCGACCGCTCCATGACCACTTCCAGAGCCGCTTCCACCTTGCGCCATTGCGATTGCCTATCTTTGTCTTCAATGCCTGACTCTAGACATTTACTCGCATAGAGCATAATTGCATTGCTCAATGCGCTGGCCGACACCTCATTGGCCCGCGCATTCTCAATGGCAAGGGCAACGGTCGTGATATGAATCCGTATCACTGGAATGCTGCGCAGCTCTTTGGCCAGCACTTCGCGATTTTCATAGCACTTTTGCCAAGTTTTTTCAGGCCCCATACCCAGTATTTGCTTCCAGACCGGTGTAGCTTCCGGCATTTTACCAATAATTTCATCCAGGCCGCGTAACCTCACATCGCAGGCCTCAATGTCCTCTCTCAAGTTTTTTTCCCTATCACTTAAGTCACGACTAAGATTTGCCAAAGCACTTCTTGCGCAATCCAACTGGGAAATTCCTCCCGTATTTTTTTGCAGCATATTTTCATTCATATGGAATTCCTCCAAAACGCGACTGAAGTGCATTATCTGTTGCTGTGCAAGCATAAATTTGCGTCTTACATTTTTTTAACAATGGAAAAGTTATAAAGTTAGCGCTAGTCAGCAAAGTGTAATCCTCTAGAATGTGAAAATTTAGTAAAGCCACCATTTCCTTCGATGGCATATGTATTTCAGCAACAGCCGCAATATAAAGCACCAAAAGCAAGAAATAGCTAGCGTTTAGCTCAGCCTCGCAAATGACCCCAATGCGGCAGAAAAATATTGCTGAATTTACTCATCAAATACCCGATCGCATAAGTGCTTTTTCATTCCCTTTTAACTTTTCTTGCCGTTGGTAGATTATATGGCAACCAAACCAACGCTTGGATATATTTTTAAAGCCATTTTCGCTTTTTGCGACAAAAATTTTCCTCTGCATTTATAGCATGCTCGCAACGGGCTCATATGGCCTAAATTTATTCTTGTAAAGAAGTCTACAAAGAAACATTTTCCAGAAATTTCCCAATTTACCCCTTGACGATTGAAAATTTTTCAACTATGCGCATAGGAAATGAGTTTTTCTAGTATTGTTCCAATTGGTGGCGCGGGGCCCTCCGATCCTACGGAAGGGCGGACTTCTACGTCCAATACCGACCCATCAAGTGCCGATGTTCTCCTTGAATCATCGACGCAGTCACTGGCAAATAAGTCACTGAGCCAAAGTGATAAAGTATACATTTTTGGCGCACTTGACGGCGATCGCGAAGGCCCAAGTTGGGAATGGAACTGCGAGCGAGTAGCGAAAATTTTAGAATCAGCAAATCCAACGGCGACGGCAAATTTTTTAAATACACTGCCATGGGAAAATTTGCCAAAGTTTGCGGACGTAATTGGCTGCATGGACATAGAAAAGGCAGCGGCTACCTTAGACGAGGTGAATTTGGATCGCATAAAAATTTTACTGATCATACATGATAGTATTTCAGAATATACATCTCAATATTTAATAGGGCTGGGCTGGAAAGATTTCCAATACTATGATCAAACAATAAAAATTTTAATGGCTATGAAGTCTGAAAAGGTGGCAGAAGTTTTACGGTCGATTGCCGTGGATACCTTTCCCTCCATGGATGGTGAGAAAATTTTACGGCGCATTCTCCATGCGCATCCCAGAGATGTGGCAAAACTCATTGGTTACGTGGAAAGGCAAGGGGAGGATGGCGCAAAGATCGCGGCAAAGCTATTGTGCGAAATGTATCTGCTTATCCATGAAATTAATGTCATACGTGAATTCAATAAAGTGCAATCCGCATTAGCTTTTATGGATCAATTTTGCGCCAGTAGAATAATACAAAACATGGAACCGCTTTACATCGACTTCCTCACACAACATTATGCAGCATATCATAATAAATTTTACATGCGTATGTGTGGGCAATTTTCCGACAATGCAATTACAAATGATAGTGCTAAAGATCTATGGAAAGAGTTTCGAGCAAATACTATCAGGGAAGCGCCACTCTGGAAAGCAGCCAGATATATAAACAGTCACGCTGTACGGGGAAAAATAACTCTTGAGCTCATTCAGATGGAAGATTGCTCAAAGGCGACGAGTATCATAGAGAGAATGGCAGAGGATCCCCAGGAGGCCGCCGCCGTGCTTGAGGATTATACAATTTTCGAGAACAGTCTGATGGAAATTAACAAAAAGAGTTTGGCAAAAATTTTACTTCATTTGAAGGATCCTAAAATTGCACTGAAAATTTTATTTTTACGCAAAACTCGCTGTGAGCTCACATCAACTATGAATGAATTACTGGATTACCCTGCAAGTCATACGTCAAAAATTATGAATTTAGTAGATAGCCATACATTTATTAAAATTATGGGACTAAAGAAGCGCCCATATGCATTGAACACTGAGAATTTAATGGAATTTTGTTCGCTCAATGAGTTTTGGTATTTTGATATACCAGAACGGAAAAGAAAACATGAAAAAGTGGCTGAGTTGATGAATTTAATGGAAACTAAAAAAGTAATTGAAATTATGAATTTATTGAGTTATGATGATGTGCGTAAACTCATTAATCTTATGCGCCAAGAAGCTGTAGCCAGAATCAAAATATTGCTACAATCCAGCGAAATGGGTGGAATTACTAGTCTTATTACATATGGATACATGTTTGAAACGATAAATTTAACAAAATCCAGTAAAACATTTTCATCGAAGCAGGCGAACACAGACACCTCTTGGCAAGATAAAGAAATTCAATACGTAGGAAAAAATCTAATTTTTAGTAGAATGCTTCTATTTTCTACCCTGTCGGGGGCATTCAGCGGCAGCTTTTTTTGGATCATATTTTTAATTGGCAAAGCAAGCCTAGTGGGAGCGACTATTACTTCCATCGTCCTAGTGGCTGCTGCAGTTTTTGTGCTATCATTATACCGGCGACCGCTACTACGTCTTTGGGACTCTGTGATCTCCAAATTGAGCCGCGACCAACTAGTCACCATATCCAAACATTAGCAAAAAATGCCCATTGAGCCTATGCAAGTAATTCACTCAGCAGCGCACGGAAGCTTTTTCCACGGATTGCGCAGCGAATTTTTCCCATGAGACGGCACATAAATGCAACATTGTGAATCGTTAGCAACTGCCCTCCAAGCTGTTCCTTCGCCTTAAGTAAGTGGTGAATGTACCCCCGCGATGCGCGGCTGCAGGCATAGCAGGAACAATTTTCATCGATGGGATCTCTGTCCCGTTGAAAGCGCGCATTTTTCAGATTCAAGCAAAATTTCCCATCGCCCCGATCCCTAAAAACAAGGGCCCCACCGTGGCGGGCTAGGCGCGTTGGATGGACACAGTCAAACGTATCCATGGCACATTGGACCCCGTGCAATATCGCTTCAACGGTCCCAATTCCAAGCAAATGTGTTGGCCGAATTGAATTTTTCATCTGTCCGACCAATGCAATTATCTGCCGCATTTGCTCTGCATTCACGCCGAGACTTCCTCCGACGGCCTGACCAAAAAATGCCCTATTGGAGACAAAATCACAGCTTTCCCGCCGTAAATTTTCATAGGTGGAACCCTGAATAATGCCATAGAGAGCCTGGGACCCATCGTCATTTTTTAAAAATTCATCCAAACTGCGCTGTTCCCAGCGATGGCTTCTCTGCGTCGACAATTCTACATATCGCCTATCTGCATGGTCAGGAGTGCATTCATCTAGGGTCAAAATAATGTCTGCACCTAAAGTCCGCTGAATTTGGATCGATTTTTCAGGAGTAAGCAAACGGTGAGAACCGTCCAGGTGCGACCGGAATAGTGCGCCACTCTCTTCAATTTTTATTAGCGATTGATTGCCCATCAAGCCTCTTTTACCCTTGATTTCACAGGCCGTCGCACCGTGGCCAAGGCTAAAAATTTGAAATCCTCCCGAATCGGTCAAAATGGGCCCCTTCCAGTCCATCATTCGATGCAAACCACCGATGGATTCGACCACTTCTTCCCCCGGTTGCAGATGCAAATGATAGGTGTTGGAAAGAATCATTTGGGCACCGGCGGCACGCATTTGGTCCATGGTGAGCCCCTTGATGGTCCCTTTTGTGGCACAAAAAATAAAATTAGGCGTTTCTACAACTCCGTGTGGAGTGCGCAGAAGTCCACATCGCGCTCCGCTGGGATCGCCATGCGTAATTTCAAATCCAAACAATTCCCTCTCCATGGAATATTTCCAGCGACAATCTCCCGCCAATGCAAATAAAATAGCTATTCGACGCCCTGCGCCGCTTTAAAATTTTTCCCAGACATTTGCACAAAGTAATCCGTCAGCGCTGCTATACCCTCACCCGTTTGGCAGGAAATGGGAAAAATGGCGTAGTTGCCGACCCCTTTTTGCAATGCAGCCAGACAATCCTCCGATCCAGGAATATCTGTTTTATTGCCGATGATAAGGCAATTTCGCTGCAACAAACTTTCGTTGTAGTGGGCAAGTTCACTGTGCAATGTCCTAAAATCTTCCACGGGAGATCTGCCATCGCAGGGCGACAAATCAATCATGAAAGCAATCACAGCACAGCGCTCAATGTGCCGCAGGAAACGACATCCAAGGCCACGATTTCTATGGGCGCCGTCAATGAGTCCGGGAATATCGGCGATGGTAATCGCCCCATTGGATTCTGAAAAAATCATAGTTCCAACCTTGGGATGAAGCGTCGTAAAGGGATAGGGCCCAGTCTTCCTCTTCGTCGCCGTGAGCAAATTTGTCAGCGTCGATTTACCCGCATTGGGCAGGCCAACCAGCCCAATGTGCGCAATGGACTTCATCTCCAGTCGGAAAATTCCCTCTTCCCCCGGCGTACCTGGAACGGTGTGCCTTGGCGCCTGATTGGTCGATGACTTAAAATGAACATTTCCAACCCCACCGCGTCCACCGCGCAAAAGTGTCATTTGTTCACCGTGCTGCAAAAGCTCACCCACAAACTCGCCCGATTCCCTATTGTAAATTACGGTTCCCGGTGGAATTTTTAAAATGCAATCACTTCCATTCTTCCCGTGGCAACAGGAACCCATACCCGATTCTCCGGACTGCGCCCGTGCGTGGGGCTTGAACTTATAGTCAACGAGGTCGCCAACGTTGCGATCGCACAGCAAAATAACGCTACCGCCATCTCCGCCGTCCCCGCCGTCTGGCCCACCCTTTGGGACATATTTTTCCCGCCGAAAGCTCAGACACCCATGGCCTCCATCTCCGGCCCTGAGCCTGATCTCCACTTCATCGACAAACATTGGGCAAAATCCACTTCAAAGGCTATTGCCGCAGCCATCTTTGCTGCGGCAATAGCGGGGGCACCAATTAGGATCCCCATGTGCGCTTCTTGTGCCGCGCTGCACGTGAATGTTTCCTACGCTTATGCTTATTCATCTTCAAACGACGTTTTTTCTTTAAATTACCCATGACAGTTTCCCGTTTAGTACAAACGACCCTTTTCAAATGCGGAGGCGAGTAAAGCTTTTTTTTTATTTTTATTCAATTTTAGGATACCCCCGATTCTGTCCCTTCGGTCGCCGGTCGAACGGCGACCATTTCCACCTGCACACCACGGTTTCCATTCCAATAGGTGGTGTGCAATCGCACCGCCATGTCGAAGCGCTCCGGTATGGAGGGAAGATCATCGGCACAGTGCCATGCCACGCCGTGGACAACCCTGTGATTATCGGAAAGTGTAAAGTTAAAGTGCTGTGAATAGTTACCAAATACCCGAGGAGCGGAAGAAAATGCCGTGTTACGTATGCCAAAGATAGGTTGCATATTTCCTTGGCCATAGGGTTCCAATTGCCGCAGTGGCCGCATCATGGACTCATTAATATCTCCCGGACGAATCCAGGATACAATTTCCAAATCATTTGCAACATCGATAATTTTCAATGCCTCTATCACGCCCACTTCAAAGGCCTCACGGAATCGATCCACATTTTCACGCGGCATGCCAATTCCTGCGGCCAGTGGGTGTCCTCCCCAGGATCCGAGCAAATGTGAGCATTTTGAAAGCAGGTCAACGAGGTTGAGACCGTTGACACAGCGGCCAGAGCCCTTGGCCATTTCATTTTCCTCGCCGCTGAGCACAACGCAGGGCTTGCGGTAGCGCTGCATCAGCTTGCCGGCGACAATGCCAATGACCCCCGTGTGCCAGCGGTCATTGAAGAGGACAATGGAACTTCGATCCGAAAATTGCGTTTCAACGATTTGACTCGCTTCCCTTGTAATTTCCGATTCGATGCGCTGTCGCTCCGCGTTCATTTCCGACAATTCCGCAGCCATGCGATTGGCTTCTTTTATGTCCTCGCAGAGAAACATCTCAACGGGCAAAGCCGCGTCAGCAATGCGGCCACTTGCGTTGATGCGTGGACAAATTTTAAAGGACAGATCCGAGGAAATGAGGGGCTGCTTATGGTCAATAAATGCCTGATTCATGATGGCACGTGTTCCAATGCGCCAAGGATTTTGCAGTTCCTTCAACCCATATTTTACAAAAATGCGATTTTCCCCGATGAGTGGGACAACGTCTGCGACGGTGGCAATGGTCACCAAGTCCAATTGACTGCGCAAATTAAAAAAATTTGCCCGCGGATCACCGCGTTCGCGGCCACATTTTAAAAAGCCATGGGTAAATTTAAAAACCAATCCCGCCGTGCAAAACGTACCGTAGGTGCCGCGGCACTCAATCTGATTCACATTTGGGTTCACGAGAATAAAATTAGTGGCCAGCTCCCGATTAGCCCGATGGTGATCAACAATGACTACCTCCGTTCCGCGGCCTTGCATCCACTGAATTTCCTCCGTGGAATTTGTTCCACAGTCTAGACCGATGACCAATGCCGGATTGAAATCAGCAAATGCACGCTCCACAATGCCGTGGGATAGTCCATAGCCCTCCTCAAATCGCCTCGGAATATAATAGCGCACATTCCCGCCGAAGTAGCGAATGAGATAGACCATTAGCGCCGTAGAGCAAATGCCATCCGCATCATAGTCGCCGAAAATGGCAATGCGTTCTTTTTTCGCAATTGCTTCCCATATTCGCTCGGCAGCGGTTCGCATATTGGTAATCTTAAAGGGATTTTCCAGCTGTGATAGCCGCGAATCGAGAAAAAATCTCGCCGACTGTGGATCACCTAAACCCTTTGAGGACAAAATTTTGGCCTCAATCATTGAAATGCGCAGCAGGCGTTGCAATTGCACCGCCGCAGCCTCGTCGCATTTTACGTCTTTCCAGCGTAATTGGTCTTTCATTGCGCCAAGAGTGCCTAAAATCAAGTAAAGTGCAAGAAAGATTATCATTTACTTTGCACCTATTCCGGCGAATCTAATTGCAACAGCTAAATTTCATGGCGGCGATGGCACAATTTTTGGCCACGGTAAACATTTCGGCGCCGCCCTCCATACTTCTTTCGCCTAAAAAAAGATGGCCATCAACCAACGCGTAATGGCATCACCACGCAGAGAAAATTGTCGCAGTGGCGAATCACACTTGCATTCCATTGGTCGCGAAACTCGAAGGCAATTTCATCGACGTCGAGAGAGCGCAGCGGTTCCGCCAAGTAGCGCGGATTAAAGCTAATTTCCGTCGCCTGCTCTGCCCCGTAGCGCAACGCCATTCTTTCATAGGCTTCGCCGTACTCGGTGCTGGATGCGGATAACTCCAATAAATTTTCGCTAAATCGCAGTCTAATGCACGGATTCATGCCGCCGGCAACGAGTGCAACCCGCTGGATGGCTTCGCAAAATAATTCACGGGAAATTTGAATGCGCGATTCCGTTGTCGCCGGAATGACCTGTTCATAGTTAGGGAAGGTTCCTTCGATGACTTTGCAAATCATATGCACACCGACAGGCTTGAGAGAGGTAGCATCGGATCCGTAGTCCACATAGAATGATGCTTGCCGCGCGTTGAAGGCGATGGCAACCTCCTTACCACCGGAAAGAAGCCGCTCCAATTCTGAAATGGCACAGCCGGGAACAATAAATTTTCCTTCGCCGTCGCTCACTTCTTGGTGAGTCAGTGCCAGTCGGCGTCCATCCGTTGCTACCAGCGTCAATCGGCCATTGGCGAATGAAAAGTATACGCCATTGAGAATTTGTCTGTGCTCATCCGTCGATTGCGCGTAGGAAATGCGCCGAATGAGCGAAAGAAGCAGGCTGGGGTTCAGGCGAATCGCCGCCGCAATGTCCATGGCTGGAATAGATGGAAATTCATCGGCGGCGATAGTTGGCAAATGAAATACAGATCCTCCGCCGGAAATTTTCAGCTGCTTGCCGCCGGAAGATGAAAATTCTATCTCCACATCATGGCAAGACAGCGCCCGCACGATGGATGCCAACTTGCGCACATTGACGACAATTTTTCCACCCCCAACCACACTCGCGGCCACGGTGCAGCATATGCTGCAATCGCCGTTGGTGGTCGTCATGGTAAGGTGATCATCGGCGACCTCTATGAGTATGCCGCCCAAAATAGCCAACGCCGGACGCAGCAAAACAATATTGGTCAACTGCTGTAGCCCACCGCTAAATCTTTCCCTGTTTACTATAATCTTCATCTATAAAGCCCTCGAAGCCTATTGCCACGGCGAATAGGGAATCAAGTATTTTTTTTAATTCGCAATAGCCGCGGCAAAGGCAATATTTTTCGCTCAGCAACGGACATCCGCCCTTGTCATTCCCATGGCTGCGGAGCAGCCTCTATGGATCACTATGAAAATTTGCAATTTTTTTACTCTTTTGCTTTGACTTCTTCAAATTCGCGGATAATTTTTTAGAAATTAGGACTGCAAATGAACTTCATGTTTCCATACGCTGAGGTGTTCTCCAAGCAGGATGCCATTCCGCCCGCCCATGACATGGCCAATGCCATCACGCAGCTGATATTGTTATTTTGCATTACCCCAGCAATTTTTATTACACAACTCATCGTGATGCCTTTTCTGTCATTGCCATTTCTTCCTCTGTATGCCATATGGCTCATTGCATGCATAAGGTTTATTGTAAAGCAAATTGAAGGATTGAAGGCTACAGCGCCAGAGCAGAGACAAACGACCGAGGAAGTGATTCGTGAAGAACCCCAACATCCGCCCACTCCGTTGCTTGGAAATAGCAACACTTTGATGCCAGTGGATGATGAAATTTACGATAATGATACTTTCGAAGTCCCAGAAAGCTCTGATCCACACGTTGAGGCATGCCGAGCAATACGAAATGAATTACTCGCCAAAAACGGCAAGCAAGATACATTTATTGGAAAACTGCCAAATGCATTTGACTCCTATAAAAAGCGGGAGATCTATGACGAGTCCGCTTTTAATGACCCCACGGCAACAACAGGAGATGGCAATTGTATGTACTTTAGTATTGCAGGCGCATTCAACCGAGCGCTTTGCTATGCGCCCACGGGTAATGATGTCATTAGCAAGGCGGCCGCACAGACAGCAAAACAGGCAGCAGCGACCGTACGAAATGACCTCATCAGAGGAATGGAAGAATTGTTTTCTTATATGGAAAAATATCCCGAAAAAAATCTAATCGATATCTTGGGAAAAAACTTATATGACTCTTACTTAACAGTTATGCGCGACTATCTCACGCCTTTTGATCCTCTCGAGCCTCCTGATCTAACGCGCTTCGTGTATCAGGGCCCAGGGGATGAAAATGAGCAGCTGAAAGCATTTTTGCACTGGCACTTACAAAAGAATGTCCGTAGATTCTCAGCGTGGGGTGAGAAGATCGATGCAGAAATGCTAGCCAGGATCTATGATTGCCCCGTCATCGTACGATCTCATGCGGGAATAACTTGCTGCAACAATACAGGCCAAGAAATAGCTACAACCTATAAAGGAATGTTAGTAAATTTTTTGGAAAAGCAAAGTTCAGACACTGTCGGAATGGACTACAATAAAAAAAATTTACTAGAGCAAATAGTAGAAATCATTGATGATCTTATCTTAGTCGGAAAAAACCAACAAAAAATAGATGCAATTAAGCAATCTGGAGGCATTGACAAATATGAAAAACTTCACAATGCACAATACCAAATTTTTGCTGATTTTTCCAAGGAATTCGAAACCAATAAAAGCATACTTTACGAACATTGTATGCCATTTCTTAGTAAGGTCATGCGATCACGCTTGCCCAATAGCCTCTTTGCATTTGAAGAAGAATTCACAAAAAAATTTCCCAAAGGAATCTGCACATGGGGCAATTTTTGCTGCGACTATCCTTTCACATGCAAATTAATTGAGGGATTTTTTGAAGACAGTGGAGAAAGATCATTCCTTGAGTACGCCAGGAGCGTCCTTCCGTCCTATTTGAAAATTCCCTCAATAAGTGCCGAGAGAGAGAGAACAGATGCAAATTTATTTGAAAAAATTGATCTTTTGAAGGATCTTTGTTTTCGAAAAAAAATCTTCAGTCCAGAAAATATAAAACAATGGAATGTCTCATTTAAGCAAATGCTTACATTAAAATTCAAAAATAAAAAGCCATCCAAGCTGATTTGCATACAGTCAAATGGCGGCGGCTACTACGGAGAGGGTAGCCACTGGCAGCTGAACACAGTCAGGGAAACAATGTTTGATCAATCGTAGCCGTCGGAAAAATTCTCCGCATTTTCCCATTGAAAAAGAAACAATAATCACTAGAACCCCTTGGAATAGGATGCTATGAAAAGTGGGAAGATTTTACAAATCATGGGCGATGTGATCGATGTTTCATTCGAGTCAGGTCATGTGCCACATATTTTTTCCGCGCTGGAAGTGGAAACGGGGGGCGAAACATTCGTCCTCGAAGTCCAGCAGCAATTGGAAGGTGGAGTGGTGCGTACTGTTGCCATGACGCCGTCCGGCGGACTCAGCCGCGGCATGGCCGTGTCCGATCGCTGCAGCCCCATTCAAGTGCCGGTAGGAAAGGAGGTTTTGGGAAGAATTATCAATGTTCACGGCGAACCAATTGACGGTCGTGGCCCCATTGGCGCGAAGCTGCGTCTGCCCATTCACCGCTCAGCCCCAGCGTTGGCGGAACAGGATACGAAAACAAACATCCTTGAAACAGGTATCAAATCCATCGACCTAATCTGCCCATTTATCCGCGGAGGAAAAGCGGGAGCATTTGGCGGTGCTGGCGTTGGGAAAACGGTGGTCATAACAGAATTAATTCACAATATTGCACAGAAATATGGAGGCTACTCCATCTTCGCCGGCGTCGGAGAACGTTCCAGAGAAGGCAATGATTTATACTACGAAATGATTTCTTCCGGAGTGATCGACATTCAAAACCCGGAAAATTCCAAGGTTGTTCTTGCCTTTGGACAAATGAATGAACCCCCTGGCGTCCGCATGCGCGTCGCGCTAAGCGGACTAACCATCGCTGAATATTTTCGCGACCAAGAGCAGTTGGATGTGCTACTTTTCATCGATAATATTTTTCGATTTTCCCAGGCTGGCTCTGAAGTCTCTGCCCTGCTCGGCCGTTCTCCGTCGGCGGTGGGGTATCAACCCACATTGAATTCCGAAATGGGTGAACTACAAGAGCGCATCACTTCGACTTCCAAGGGATCCATCACATCTTTCGAAGCAGTCTATGTGCCCGCCGACGATCTAACAGATCCGGCTCCTGCAGCCATCTTTGAACACTTGGACTCCACCTTTGTACTGGACCGCAAAATCGCCGCACTCGCCATCTATCCCGCCGTGGACCCACTGGCATCGACTTCCAAGGCGCTCTTGCCTGATGTCGTTGGCGAAGAACATTTCAACACAACAAAGCGCGTACAACAGATCCTGCAGCACTATAAAGACCTCCAAGACATCATCGCCATATTGGGTATGGATGAGCTCTCAGAAGAGGATAAACTAACCGTTTCCAGAGCTCGAAAGGTGCAAAAATTTCTATCGCAACCATTCTTTACAGCGGAAGCTTTCACCGGAACAAAGGGCCGCTACGTTTCTTGCGAAGAAACACTGAAGGGCTTTTCCATGATACTGGATGGAAAAGTAGATCACATTAGCGAAAATCACTTTTACATGCGCGGAAACATTGAAGAGGTGATTGAATCCCACGAGGAACACAGCAAAGAAGGCTCCAAGAATGGCACTGCTACTTGAATTAACCACGCCGGGCGGTGTGATTTTAGAGGTGCCCGTCGATAGCGTGGAAGTACCTCTTCGTAGCGGCGTGGTTACACTCCTCTGCGGCCATCTTCCCATGGCCGGTCTCGTTGACAGTGGAATTTTAGCTTATTTTGCCAATGGGAAACAGAAGTCCGTTGCCATAGATAGCGGTTTCTTACATCTTCAAAATGACCACGTTACCATAATGGTAGACCAGGCAATTCACGTCGTTGACATCGACCCGATGGAGGCGGAAAATGCGCGAAAATGCGCAGAAATTGCCCTGGAAAATGCGAAAAAAGAAGCATTGGACGGAGAAGAAATCGCAAAACTTGAGGCAAAGGTGCGCTATCAAATTACCAAACAGCAGTGTGTGAAGCACTGACAACCCTTTTGCACGTAGCATTTCCTTTCGCAGCCGAACAATACAAACGCCCATGCCACTGCAACATGAGGGTAAGCGGAATCTAGTTCACCGCTTGAAACAGACAAAGGCACTTATAATCCCTGTCCTGCGGAAGGTGAAAATGCGCCGATCGGCCGACTTTCACCCT
>JAIRXK010000022.1 GCA_031268315.1 Puniceicoccales bacterium
ATCTAAATTGAAAAAAGGACGTCCTCCTTCACTATCCATTGCATATTTCTTGACGCTGCTGATCTTTTGGCAACGCAGTGGTGTCAAGGATTTTAAAACATTTTACCATGGACCAATGCGCGTTCTTTTGGAAGGATTTTTCCCGAAACTGCCACACTATACCGCAATTATGAAACGTTTGCCAAAAATTTGATTTACTTTGGAAGACGCACTTTATTGGAAGCCAGCCCAAGGAAATTTTATTATCGACTCTACGCCGATAAAACTATGTTTACAAGTTCGCGCTAATGTCTTTAGGATAATGCGCGAAGCCATGGGAAAGGCTGTTAGTTCTACTAAAATTGTTTTTGGATTTAAGGTACACATTGTCACTGATGCAACGGGAAAAAAGGCGATAAATTTTTGCTATTCAAACGGATCCGCCCATGACATTTGCTTCCTAGAAAAACTGCTCGCAAACTGCACTGGCACAGCAATCGGCGACAGTGGCTACGTTTCCAGCGATAGGGCTAAACGACTAATGGAACATGATTTAAGATTCATTGCTAAGAAAAGAAAAAACATGAAAGTACAGAATACTGCCGAGGAAAAGCAGCAACTGAGAATTCGTTCTCGCATCGAAAATTTTAATCAAAAATTTAAAAAATTCGTGGGTGAAGATTTTTCCCGATTTCGAGTATGGACATCGGCCAAAGCAGTGATCGCAATCGGGATATTGGCAATTAATCTTGGATTTTGATTTTTGAGATCGGCCGATCTAATTCGTTTCCTCGCGCATGGGGAAAATATTCATTGACAATTGGAAAAATTTCCCATACTCTGCGTTCGAATTTAAGGGGAAATATGTCACTATCAACAACCGATGCTCAAATGCAAATTTTGCACACCGCGGATTTAAATGACAATCCGCCCGCAGATGATCAAACCCCAACGGGTCCGAACATCCTAGGCGTAACGCAAGACTTGCTCATGACTCCGACTCCGGCGGACGACTATGAAGCGGTAAAAGCGCGTTTCTTTAGGGCGGTAAGTGCGGGAAATGACACTGAAATGGCAGTGATTTTCCGCACCGATATCGCCGTTGCGGCAAGTCTTGCCAATGAAATTGATTCTTTGATAGAAGATTCAGGAAAGACAGTCCAACTAGACTCAGAGACCATAGCGAATCTTATACTGACTAGTAGAGAAGTGTTCCCCGGATGGAAGGCTGCAATTCTAGGCCATGATTTACTAGATGGAGTAAAAGCAGCAAGAATTTTATTGGATATGGACTCACTTTATTGTCAATCATTTTCGGGCGCGCCGGCGGAAATTTCGGAAGAAATTTTGGAAGAAATGTGCCGGGAAAACAATGCACCAAGGGCGGCAGAAATTATAATTGCAATGTGCGAGCGATGCGGAATTGAAATTGCGGTGGAAACTTTACAAATCATGCTGCTCGCTAGCGAGGCATCAACCAATAATAATGCCGCATTTATTTTGAATTATGTGTTTGATAATTCTTCAGATAAGATGATTATAGTGGAAGTTTTTTCCACAATGGATGAATCGTTAAAAATAGAAATCTTAGCAAATAATCAAACGGTGTGTGAAATTTTAGTGCGGACCTTGTGCGATGAATCAATGTCCTGTGAAAATCTGGTCACTTTTTTCGATGAAATATTCCATTCATCTGATACCTCCAATGAAATGCTCCACCCGTTCAGTAAATTTAGAGATATTGCGTATGAAGCCATCGTCCAAATAGAATCGAAAAATGTCACCAAAGCAACAGCATGTCTTGAGAAACTGAATGTTGAAAGTGTCGCCTACATTTTTGCCGGGAAATTGAAATCCACCGATGATGCACTTATTTTCTGGAAAAAAATACAGGCACTTGACCAGGGAAAAGTAATTGAAGTCTTTCGTAGAGTGATGGAAAATCACAATTTGACGGAATCTCTTGTTGCATTTTTACTGGAAAAGGATAGGCGGAATTTTGAAAATCCCGGTACTTTCAAGTCGGCTTCAGCGTTTCTACTATGCGAAGACTTTAATTTAAAAGACGTGGCAAAAATTTTGACATGCAGTTTGATACCCGAAGAAAAACTAATTGAGATTATCGAAACAATGTATCGTTTGAATAACCAAAAGACAGTTGAAATTTTCATTGAAGTGGTTGCAATGGGAGTGAGGGCTGCGTGCAGCGGGGATATTGGAGTTAAAATTTTTCTAAAAATGGAAGAAATAGATTCTCAAAGTTCTTCTGAACTGGACCGTCCTTATTCAATTGCAGTGATTTTAGCGACTCCAGATTCCCCAATGGAATCTTTTGTAAGATATACATTTTTCCAGAGTAATTTAGTGGACATTAATAGGGCTGCAAAAATTTTAAAGGACCTCCATGAAGCGGATTCTCCAGTGGCAGCGCATGCTTTTAGATGGCTGCTTGAGGACTCTGAGAGAAAAGCGGTTGAAATTTTTCTGAAATTATATCAAAGTGAGGTCAATCATCAAGTGGCGCTGGACATTTTATCCGATCCCAAAATGGAACATAGGGCTATAAATAAACTTTTACTGAGTGATTCGCTGGGAGATGCCACTGTCATAGAAATTTTGAAAGATCTCTGTAAAGAGGATTTCCAGCTAGTAGTGATTTTTTTTGATCAGATGATCACATTCACTGGAGATCAAGATAATAGAATGGCTAAAATTTTTCTGCAATTATATCAAAGTGAGGACAGTCAGCAATTGGCATTGGAAATTTTATCCGATGTCGCGAGGAAAATTCTAACCGATTCCACGAGGAACCCTCAGGCTATAAATAAATTTTTACTGAGTGATTCGCTGGGAGATGCCACTGTCATAGAAATTTTGAAAGATCTCTGTAAAGAGGATTTCCAGCTAGTAGTGATTTTTTTTAATCAGATATTCAAATTCGCTGATGATCAAAATAATAGAATGGCTAAAATTTTTCTGCAATTATATCAAAGTGAGGACAGTCAGCAATTGGCATTGGAAATTTTATCCGATGCCGAAATGAAGAATTATGTTATAGGACAGCTTTTGGTGTGGGGTTCAGTGGACGATGGCAATGCCGTAGAAATTTTGAAAAAACTCCATGGCAAAAAACCAGCAGTGGTAGTGGAGGCTTTCAATTGTACGCACGCCTTCACTGAGACAGTAAATAAAATAGCTAAAATTTTTCTGCAATTATATCAAAGTGAGGTCAATCATCAAGTGGCGCTGGACATTTTATCCGATCCCAAAATGGAACATAGGGCTATAAATAAACTTTTAATAAGTAATCCACTGGGCGACGGCAAGGCCGTGGAAATTCTAAAGAAACTCTATGGCAAAAAATCTACAGTGGTAGCAAATGTTTTTAATCATATGCCCAGGGACAATGAGCAATTTAATAGAATGGCTAAAATTTTTCTAGAGCTCTATCAGACAGCAGATTGGCAGCAAACAGTGATGCAATTTCTATTCGATAATACAATAGTACTTCCGAATATAGTAAGGCTTTTACTAAGTACTTCACTGAGCGATGACAATGCCGTAGAAATTTTGAAAAAACTCCATGAAAAGAGTCCCACACTGGCGATGGATGTTTTTAAACATCTGATAAATAGTGATAAAATGAGAGTGGCTAGGATTTTCTTAAAATTTTATCAGGAAGCAAATTGGAAGCAAATGGCGATGAGTGTTTTATTCGATACAATGATAAAATCTAAGCATATAGCAAGACTTTTACTAAGTGATTCACTGAACGATGACAATGTCGTAGAAATTTTAGAGAAACTCCATGGCCTGAAACCTGAAATGGTAGTGAATTTTCTTAGTGAAATTGCCTTATCCACTGACCAATATAATAGAAGGGATGAAATTTTTACAAAATTGTGCAATAGGGGAGACGATCATAGGATGGCACTGGAAATCTTATCTAATTCCGCAATGGAACCTCAGGTTATAAGTAAACTTTTGCTAAATGGTTCACTGGGCGACGGCAAGGCCGTGGAAATTCTAAAGAAACTCTATGACAAAAAACCTACAGTGGTAGAGAATGTTTTTAATAATATGCCCAATGACAAGGAGCAATTTAATGGAATGGCTAAAATTTTTCTAGAGCTCTATCAGACAGCAGATTGGCAGCAAATAGCGATGAGATTTTTATCCGATGGCACAATAAAGTCTGAGAAAATAATGCTTTTACTGAATGCTCCAGAGGGCCAGGGTAATGTCGTAGAAATTTTGAAAGCTCTCCATGAAAAGAATTCCTCAGTGGCAGTGAAGGCTTTTGACTGTGTAGGCATATCCCCTGAGCAAATTAATGGAAATGTTGAAATTTTTCTACAATTGTATAGAAGTGAGAACGGTCAGCAATTGGGGATAGAAATCTTATCCGATAACACAATGACCCCTCGCTTTAGGGAAAATTTTTTACGCAGTAATTCGCTGAGGGATGGCGAGGTCGTAGAAATTTTGAAAGCTCTCCATGAAAAGAATTCTTTAGTGGCAGTGAAGGCCTTTAATTGTGAGTATAACTCCCCTGAGCAAATTAATGGAAATGTTGAAATTTTTCTACAATTATATAATAGTGAGAACGATCAGCAGTTGGCATTGGAAATTTTATCCGATGACACAATGGCCCCTCGCTTTATAAAAGAACTTTTACTCAATAATTCCCTGGAGACCAACGTTGCCGCGAAAATTTCAAAGGACCTCCATGCAATAAAACCGTTAAAGGTAGTGGCTTTTTTTAATAATATGTATGAACGGTTTAAAAGAAAGGTTGAAATCTTTCGAGAATTGTATCAAAGTGAGAACGATCATCAAGTGGCGTTGGAAATTTTATTCGATGCCGCAATGGAATATGCTGTTGTAGTAGAGTTTTTAATGAGTAAGTCACTGGGCGGCGCCAATGCTGCGGAAATTTTAAAGAAGCTCAATGAAATAAAACCTTCAGCGATAGTGAATTTTTTTAATTATGCGTCCTCAGTCATCTGTGGCATTGATCGAACGGATGAAATGGCTAAAATTTTTCTAGAATTGTATCAAAGCGAGAATAATCATCGGGTGGCTCTGGAAAGTTTATCCAATGATGCAATGGAACCGTGGATCATAAGTAAACTTTTAGCAAGCAATCATATATCACCGGGGCAAATGGCAAATATTTTAACCATGATATATACGTCGGATGCGGTGAATAAAATAGCGCAAGTCTTAGAATTCATGCGCACCACTCCGGAATCGAAAAGCAAGGTTGCAAACGCCCTGCGACAAATGGATCCGGACAAAGTAGATTCGCTTCTCAATACACAATTCCTACGTCCGTACGTGGTGGACATTCGATCAATGATGGAAAGAATCGAGGTTATTCCAATGCATCGCCATGAGGAAGAATTCGCCATCTGCTTCCATGCTTTAAATGCAGCAGTGGAACAAGTCGAAAGTGAATCCACCGATATCCCGCAGAATGTGGAGCAAAAGGAGGATATACCCGCCGGCGAATTTCCATTGGCCGAAAACACACCCCGCGATGAAGTTCCACTGTCGGGAGATGCGGACGACGGTAAAATTTCCTTGGAAGAACCAAAAATACCGCCGCCGTCCCGTCTGGAGCGATTCAGAGAATTTTTCAATGGAACCGCGGGCAAAGTGTTTATCACCGTAGTCGTGGCTGCCATTTCCGGCCTGGTCCTATGGGCGGTCACTCTGTGGCCGTTGGCGGCGCTAATCGGTGCGGGCTGCACCGCCGTCGCACTGGGCGGCATCCTGTTTTTCCGAAATAGAAGCGCAAATGGTAGTAAATCCCAGGAGGTAAATCCACTAAATTTCGATGGCGATGATCCGCACAATGCCGCTGAAGATCGGGGACTTTGCATCTAATTCACCTCGATCGCATAAATGCTTTTTTTGAGGCCCTTTTAATTTTTTGGGCGTTGATTGATTATATGCAAACCCAACCAACGTTTGCATATATTTTTAAAGCCATTTGCGCTTTTGGCGACAAAAATTTTCCTAAATTGCAGCCGAAAAAAGGCCGCCCTTTTTTATTATTCACGGCCCATTTTCTGACGTTAGTAATCTTCTGGCAACTAGCTGATGTGGAGGATTTTAAGACATTTTCTCACGGGCCAATATGCCCATTTTTAGAAGATTTTTTTCAACGTTATCCCGCTATACTTCAATTATGAAGCGTTTTTCAAAAATTTGGATCGAATTAAAAAAAGCCCTTTGCTCTAAAGCGGCGCATGGGGATTTTATTGTCGATTCTACCCCGATGAAACTTGGTTTGTATGTTTGTAGCAAACGCTTTAAAATAATGCGCGAAGCCATGGGGATGGTCGTTAGTTCTACTAAAACTATTTTCTGGTTTAAAGTTCATATCGCGATTAATGCCGAAGGCACGATTGCCATAAATTTTTGCTTTTCAAATGGATCCGTACACAATGTTTGCTTTTTAGAAGTTTTGCTCGAAAACTGCACCGGAAGCGCCATTGGAGATAGCGGTTACATAGCGTAAAAAACTAATCGCCTAATGCAGAAGAATTTAAAGTTTATTGCGAAGAAGCGAAAAAATATAAAAATGCAGAACAGGAAAGAAGAAAAACGGAAATTAAAAACTCGCCGTCGCATCGAAAATTTTAATCAAAAACTGAAAAAATTAGCAGGAGAAGATTTTTCACATTTTCGCCTCTGCTAAAGCAGTAATCGCCATTGCTATACTGGCAATTAATCTTGGATTTTGAATTATGCGATCGAGGTTCTTCAATGGTTCTATTTCTTTTGAGGGTCAATATTTTTAGACTTTCATCCAATTAATGAATCCAAGCGCAGTGGCTCCAACAGAGTAAAAAAATACTTTAAAAGCGCGCTTAAGTATCTAAGTCGCAACACTTTAGAGAAAGCATTAAATTCCATGGCCCGCGGATGGCCCATCATCTTTGCCCATTTCCGGAGGTAAAATGCTTTTCGTCTGCAGATGAGGCATTTATGCATTGACAATTGGAAAATATTTCCTATGGCGGGATCTCCAACCGGAGGAACATCCATGTCAAATTTTCAGCAAATGAATCCCCTAGATTATCAGGCCCGCGAGGAGGGCGAA
>JAIRXK010000014.1 GCA_031268315.1 Puniceicoccales bacterium
TCCAATCCCATCGCCAATGTCAATGGCGCCGGCTATAAACCCTATGCGCCGACATTTGGTTACCGCAATCGCAATTCAATGGTAGCAATGTTAAATTACCGCCATCTCTTTTGTCGCCACTGGGAATTCGTAACCCATTGGCAGGGAAATTTTAACGGCACCTATAAGGCAAACCAGCTGTCCGCCAGCATTGGCTATAATTTTTAAAATCTTTGATGTCCTCTCGACCTATCGCACCATTTTAACTATTCCTCAATCGAAAGAGATGGAAAGAAAGAGATTATTTTGTTCGAAATCTCTCCCAAATCAGCGGAATCATCCACAGGAATTTTCAAAAATTTCGATTTTTTGATTTTTGTGATAGGTTGATGCTTGAGAATAAAAAATAGCTTTACATGCAAATGGATCGATGTTTGCCTTGTGCCATGGAGTTTGTGATTGCAATCCCGGCACGCTTTTCTTCGACCCGCCTTCCCGGTAAAGTTCTAGCGGATTTAGGGGGAAAGCCAATTTTGAAGCACGTTTGGGACGCGGCTAAGCGTGTGCGGGGAGTAGGAGAGGTGGTCGTTCTGACCGAATCGCAGCAGGTGAAGGACGCAGTGGAAAGGTGGAATGGCATTTGCTATCTCACCTCCGAATGCTGCAATAGTGGTACGGAGCGCATTGCTAGTGCCTTGGATCGCATCGGCGGTGATTTTATTTTCAATATTCAGAGCGACGAGCCATTCCTCGATGTCAATCTCATCGAGCGCATGATCGTTAGAACGCGGCGCGATTCAAATTTCGATGTCCTCACGCCCATCTATGAAATTGAAAATTTGCAGTCTGTCCTTAGTCTAAATGTGGTTAAAGTGGTTCTTCGCCACGATGGCTCTGCCCTTTACTTTTCTCGCAGTCCAATTCCTCAGGTGAGGGGATTGGATCCCGACCGATGGCTAACAAAGGCGGCCTACTGGGGACACATTGGCGTCTATCTCTATCGGCGCACACTGCTCGAGGATTTGCCTCAAATTCCCCAAAGCTCTCTCGCTGAAGTTGAAAGTCTGGAACAGCTGCGATTTTTACAGGCGGGCCATCACATTTTCACAATCGAAGCTGCCGGAAGTTCCATTGCCATTGATGTTCCAGAAGACCTTGCCCGTGCCCGAGAAATCATCGCGACGATGGAAATGAATAAATTTTAAAAGAGTGACGGATACTTTTGACATTGCATCCACCGGAGGTAAAAAGGAATATATCCATGTGCAGCATATTGACAACTTTTGATGGGAGCGGCGGAGCCTTTACCGTGGGCGCAATTTCCAAAAAAATTTTGGAAATCATTAAATGCGACGGTGTCACCCACGAAAAGCTCAAGCAGGTTTACGAAAACTTTCGCCATCGCGCTCTGGCCATGCGTAGGAGTGCAGCAAAACAACTTCGAATGCGCATAGATACACTTTTCAAAGACACCATTGATTTTCTTTCCCCTAGACAGAGGCAGAAGCCACTGACCATTTCTGATATTCTAATTCCATCTCTGTACGATAATGCCAAAATTTCAGCGCGATTCTATAGGCCGGACGAAGGACAAAATGATCTCATCCTCTATTTCCATGGAGGAGGATGGATGCAGGGCAGCGTGCAAAATGACGATGATCTTTGCTGCAAAATTGCCAGAGGATTAGAAATTTGCGTTCTTTCCATCGAATATCGCCTCGCTCCGGAAAATCCCTTTCCAATTGGATTAGATGATGCTGTGAGCTCCTATGTGTGGGCAAACAGAGAGGAAGCGTGGAATGTTCTCCACGGCAATGAGTTCCGAAATATTTATATTTGCGGAGAAAGTTCAGGTGGAAACCTGGCAGCCTCAGCCATTTTAAAAATTCACGATGAATTTGGAAAAATCAAATGCCCCGCCGGGCAAATTTTATTCTATCCGCCTCTGAGTGCCAATTTATTCTCCGCCTCCTATGATGCGTTCGGGAAAGGTCACATACTAACTGGGGAATTGTTGCAAAATTTCTACTACAACTATCTTGGGCAGGAATTTGCATTTATCGATAAGAGTAATAGTTATATTTTTCCCTGTTCTGAGCCTGATGCAACAAAATTTGTCAAAACCCTCATCATTGCCGCCGGATTAGATCCCCTGAGAAGTAGCAGCGAAGAATTTGCAACAAAATTGCGCGATGCGGGTGTTCCTGTGATTTACTATTGTTTTTCGGAAGTGTTGCATGGTTTTCTAGGCTATCATGAAGCCTATGCCGAAGAATTTGCCATTGCGCTGCAAAAAATAGCCGAATGGATAGAAAGCTAATATACGGATTGTTTGATATACATATGTTTTGAATGTTTTCTACGGATATGTCAGATATCCAATCGCATGGAAAAGGAATTTAAATCTCCACGGACTATTGCGCCTGGGATGATTTTTGGTTCCATCGGATATAAAACACGCTTGTAAGCATGAGCAAGATAGCACCCGGTGTAAATATGAGTGCTTTTGCTGTAGCTACGCCAACCATTGCTGCAATGGTTGGTAAAATTCCAGTTCCAAATGCGCCAAAGAGTAGGAGTAAATCCGCTAGGACAGCTATCATTGTAGCGATGGTGAAGACGATGAATAAACACTTATTCTGCTTCACTTTTTCCATCAAAGCCACTGGGTTCTCATCGATCTTTCTATTCAGATGTTGAATCTCGGGCGAAATCTTGGCCTGGTCTAGGGTTTGATCGGGCAGATTCTTCTTACTTGGGCTTTTTGGGGCCTGTTCCTTGTTCTCGATCGTAGGTTCTTGTTCTTGATTGAGTTGACTGGGTTTTTCTAAATCGGACTCTCTCCTGCTTTTGGGCTGATTAGTCTTTTTACATTTCTCAAATCACTCTTACTAAGGAATATGCATTTAATAACACTAAAGTTGTCATTCCAGATGATAAGTGCGTCGTCTGCGCAAATTTGCGATTCGTGAAAAATGGAGAATTCGGCCTTTGTTGCCTGCAAAAAATTCTTTGAAAAGAAAAATGGCTTAAAAAAAGAATTTTCGAAGAAATCTGCAAATTGATTTTCATTTTCTGCTAAGTCTTTACCGCTTTCTTCAGATTTAAGAAAATGTTCTTTGAGACTTTTGGAAGCATCTTTTGTTTTAATATTTTCATTGGGTCAATTTTTCCCCCAATACTCATAGGCGTTGCAGGAAGTGGATTTGCTTTGGTCTAACTCTCCAAATAGAGGAGTGAAATCGCGCGGGGTATTATCATTGATTTCATTTCTAGTTTTCATGGATGCATTAAACTCAGCTGAATGTTTCATTTCGGATTCTTTACTTTGCATTAGCGTATCGATTCCCGTATCTTTGCCTTTCGCTCCTTTTTTTTGAATCAATCCATTGCATCTAAAAGTGTCATTGCCATCGCTTTTGGACGGGGCTAGGAATTTCTCGTCCGCGGATATATTCCCTACGATTTCATCCGCATATGCTTTTATGGACTCGATGTCAGCTAGCATTTTGCAACATTCTTTCTCCGAAAAGGTGTTCGTTAATCTATTTACTATTTCATTCACCCTTTGCATTTTTGCACTAAAGTCGTTTTTTAAAAAAGCATGGGCCGATTTCCAGCACTGCAAATATTTCCACCTCTCAAGTTCAAATAAAATTTTTTCTGTGAGAAATTCTGCAAATTTTTCTCTTAGTAAATTTTGATTTTTGCATTTATTCCATTCTATATCATCCATTAGCCATTTTTGAATTGTTTCTACTATTAATCTGTGAAGTTGTGTTTGCGCAGACTGTGCGCGCTGTTTGATGGTATCTTTTGCGCTATTACTTGCCAAGCATTTAATGATATTGATCGATAATTCCTTCTGTTGAGTTTGGTTATAGAAATTAGTGCCAGTACTTTCATTTTTCCCCATTGGGACTAATTCTTCCAATGCGTCCTTAATAACCAATAAATCCATTTTTTCCCCGGACGCGAGGATTTGACCAAATGTATCGATTCTCATATTGTTTAAATTTGCCATCATAAGGCCTTAACCCCTAACGTTGAGGTTCAATTTTGCATAGTACTGCGCATCGAGAAATGTGAAAATTCTTGATGTATTCCCTTGCTGCTGACTTGCCGCATGATCATGAATTTTTATTGAGGAATTGTGATTCCCGCTTTTGATAATACTATTAACTTCCGCTATGACAAATGTTTTCAACCGTGAATCATACCATTCAACGTGAGAAAACTTCAACTTTGACGAATTAATAAATTTAGCTATATTATAAATTGTGTCGAGAATTTCTTGGGAAGCAAGGAAATGTCCACTGTCGGCAATAAAGCGCAAATTTTTCGAGCCAATGCTATTGCACCAGTTTGGCCCTCAGGGGTTAATACATGTTGGGAAACGGCATCCAAAGTATCGTAGGGAACATAATATTTCGGCCGATCGCAAAAATCAAAATCCAAGATTAATTGCCAATATTCCGATTGCGATCACTGCTTTGGCCGATGTCCATACTCGAAATCGAGAAAAATCTTCACCCACGAATTTTTTTAATTTTTGATTAAAATTTTCGATGCGAGAACGAATTCTCAGTTGCTGCTTTTCCTCGCAGTGTTCTGTATTTCCATGTTTTTTCTTTTCTTAGCAATGAATCTTAAACCATGTTCCATTAGTCGTTTAGCCCTATCGCTGGAAACATAGTCACTGTCGCCGATTGCTGTGCCAGTGCAGTTTGCGAGCAGTTTTTCTAGGAAGCAAATGTCATGCGCAGATCCGTTTGAATAGCAAAAATTTATCGCCTTTTTCCCCGTTGCATCAGTGACAATATGTACCTTAAATCCAAAAATAATTTCAGTATAACTAACAGCTTTTCTCATGGCTTCGCGCATTGTCTTAAAGACATTAGCGCGAACCTGTAAACATAGTTTTATCGGCGTAGAGCCGATAATAAGATTTCTTTGGGTTGGCTTTCAGCAAAGTGCGTCTTCCAAAATAAACCAAATTTTTGGCAAACGTTTCATAATTGCGGTATAGTGTGGCAGTTTCGGGAAAAATCCTTCCAAAAGAACGCGCATTTGCCCATGGTAAAATGTTTTAAAATCCTTGACACCACTGTGTTGCCAAAAGATCAGCAGCGTCAAGAAATATGCAATGGATAGTGAAGGAGGACGTCCTTTTTTCAATTTAGATTTTTGCAAATTTTTATCGCAAAGTACGAAAACAGCCTTAGATATTTCGGCAAGCATTGAATATGGAGCCATATAACCAATTCAATGCGAATGGGTTACTCGGCAATCTTAAAAAACGATTTTTGCGATCGGCCGATCTTTTTGCTTTTTATCTTGCTTGCGCGCAAATGCATTCATTTCGCTTTGAATGGCCTCTAAATTACTTTGAAATTCTGCATCTTTATTGGAGTTTCCTTTTTTAATTATGTCATAGGGTTGTGTAGGGGAGCCACCTTCGTCTGGAGGAGTGAAAATATTTCTAGATTTATCGCTGCCATTTGCGTCTATTGTGAATTCCATTTTTACGGTTTCAATTATTCTTATTTCAACATTCGCACATTGATTTTTTTCAATTTCTGCATTTTTTGTATCATCACTGCTTTTCAGCAAAACATCGGCAGATAAATGTGAATCTGGAATAATTGCTCGCAATCTTTCGGATTCGCGTAGAAAGTAGTATATTTCATTCTTCTCTATGGTTTTTCATTTTTTATGTAATATTTCTCTATTCCCTCTGGTAAGTTAAGTTTTTCTTTATGGACAACTTTCAGCATTTCTAGATGTGTATTTATTTTGTTAGCTGTTGATTCTTCCAAGGCATAGCCTAAGATTTCTCCATAGAAATATTCCATCATCGAGTGACATTTTTGCGGTTGTTAAATAAATACCATAGCCCTTAAGGTAAGCTATAACTAACACACGTAAGAAATTGCAGTCATCCCATTTTGCAACTTCATTTAATAGCTTTATCACTTTTGCGGAACTCGAATTCCATTGCAGCATGCGTCCAATGGCCATGAAGATAAAATTGGCAGATTGAGGAGACATTTCTTTTCCATCGTTAAATCACGCTATCATGTCGCTGAAGACGGCAATTTCGTCATCGCCAATCGGTCCATTTGTCGATAGAAGTCGTAAATATTTTATTGCCTCTTCGTATTCCCCTTGTATTTGGAATGACTGCGCCATGCGCAGTGTCCCCAGTGGCGTGTTGCCAGTCATTGATCTTTCGAAGTTAATAATTGGATCAAAGCTAAGGGATACTTCGCCCACGCGCTCGCTTTTCCAGAAAATTTCGCCGTTTAATTTTGGTTCAGGGAACGAAAATGTATAATCATGTGACAGACCTTTGTCCCGTTTATATGTGCCTCCTGGAATAAAAAATTTATAACTTACTTCAGAATCAGAACTCGTATTTTCAAAACATAGATAGTTACTGAAATTTACAAACGGATTATTGCCCATGGGAAATTTTTTTACAGGAATGCCGTTGGAATTCAACGGCGCCTGACTTACGCCGAGGCGCAATTTATAATTTTCATTCCCAGTCAATTTCCATCCAGTTACTCTATCCAAAGTCAGAGAAATCTCATTGCCATTCGAGTCCCTTAGTCTTGGAAAGAAAATGCGTTTTACAGCTCCGGTAGCGGTATGGAGAATGCCAATGTATGATTCATCCTCAAAGCGAGACAGGGAAGTTTCTTTGATGTGACTTATGGGTTTTCCTGCAGAATCATTTTTTGAATTTTCGGAAAACGCAACGTAGCATCCATCGTCCTGTTCGCGGTTGCTCGCTAAGAGATAGTGGTTGTCGGTCTTTCCTGGTTGTCTAAAGTGGCGGCTGCCGGTTACGCTGACTTTTTTTGTTTCGAAAAGAAGTTTTTTAGGAATGCCATTTTCATAGTTCCTGATGAAACCATTATCTGCTACGAAAATATTAAAGTCGTCGCAAATAAAATATTTAGAAATGCAATTTGCATATTCCGCTATGTCCTTATCCTGCATGGCATCTTTTCCTAGATAAAGCCATTTATTCGTATTTCCATCCAAATCACACAAAATTGCAATTTCCCCATTTTCCTTTTTCAGTATTTCAGCATTGCCAAAATTTGCATCATTGAAGAGGCAATAATTAGCATTGCAAGTCATTTCGAATTGCCTATTTCCAAATAGGCGTTTGCCGTCATCGCTTCCAAAAACGCAAGATTGACATGTGGTTAAAAATTCGCCGTCTTTACGAATTGATAGAGTTAAAAGATTAATTAAATTATTTTCATTTATAAATATTACAGCGTTTTTCTCTTCGCCATATGGAGCTAGATTATTGGCGGTAATCTTTAAGTATTTGCATAGCTCGCCGGCGACGTATTTTGCGTTATCTGGATGTGCTGTCCAGTAGCATGCAAGCGCTTCATAGTCATCATTCATTGCATAGAGGCAACCATTTGGTAAACCGCTTGGATTAAATTGCTTAAGTAGGTAACTATTTAAAATAAATTCTTTAATATACTCAATGCTAACGCTTTTTTACCAGTTTTGTAAATTTATTTCACCAAATTCTTCCACGGAATTTAATTCAAGAATATTTAAGATGCATTCATTTTCCATAATAGCAATATAATACTTAATGTTGCTATCGCTATCTTGTATGTGTATTGTGCTTTTTTCTAGCTCGTTAATTTTTTTCATTTGATCCTCTAAAATTTTTGAAAGCATTTCGTAGATGTCTTGATTGTTTTTGCATTGGGCAATGACATTGCGTAAGGCAAAGAATTTGTGATGCATTACCATGGCCAATGAAGAAATGCGAACTTGATGGGGAGGAACATCGGTGTAAAATTTTTTCATGCCTGCTTTTTCTAGTGCGTTGGCCGCATCGACTAATTCATTGTAATTATTTTTTGCATTTTCTTCGATGGGCCTTGTCGCTTTCAGGGCGAAACTAAAATTATTTTCCCCATTTTTTCTGGAAAAGTGTTGCATCATTTGTTCAAGAAAGTGTATCATATAATGGTTTGATTTTCCCAACGATTCCGGGTCATCGTCGGATTTTATTTCATCAGTTTCTTCCAAATTGCCAAAGGCGTTACAGATATCCAAATTCATTTGGAGGTAGTGGAGCAAATTAATCGTTTTCGTACCTTCCTCGAGGCAATCAATGCACGCCAATGGGAGTGAATTTCTGTTATTCATTTTAACCTGTTTAAGGCAGCGAATTTTATTTTCATTATCGCAATCTAAAAGCATTTTATCGGCATCGTTATTATTTTGAAATTCCGACTTGCTAAGTGAGTCATTTTTATCGCCAGTTTTATTTAATTACTCATAAATTGCTTTAGCTGTAGTTCCATTTAATAAAATATCGGTCATGTTAAATGAATCTTTACATTTACTGAAATTGAAAATAATTTTTTCACTATTTGGCCTTCAAAATGAATAATTATTTCTTTTATTATTTCGGTATCTTTTTGGCCATGAATGCAATACGACAAGCTGTTATAGTATTCTAAATATTGACTAAATGGAAATGTGCATTCTTTTAAAATGTGCATTCCGCTGCCATTCAAGGAATTTTCATTTTTTGATAAAATATTAAACATAATGATCGATGCCACTGCATGGGCATTAACGGCCTTCGTTGAGTCATATTCACTAAAGTTTATTTTTCTATTATGGAGTAAGAGTTTTTTTCGTTTCTTTGGATGTGCACTCTTCGCAAAAACAGTTGTATGCACTACAATGGGTGTCAATTGTAATAAGACAGCTATTAATTGCAGTCATTAATTTCGCACTTTCTTCAACATTCAATGCTGGAAGGTCGGCATGATTAAATGGTATGCTTTGAATAATTTTCATCATTTTATTTGCGAAAAACTTGAAATATGTTGCATCTTTTTGAGACAGCAAAAGCAGCGATTCTAATTCCTGCGTTACGTATGAAAAATCACCATTTTTAATTTTTTGAAAATTCGTTGGCGTCAGTTGGCAAAATTTAAATTCAGTAGAGTTTGGTTCAGTAGAGTTTGGCGCAGTGAATTTCTCATATAAAGTTTTTAATGACTGTATGTGTTGCGCATTTGACTTAATATCATAATCCTTTTTACCTAAGTGCTTGCTCTTGAAATAATCGGATCCGAGTGGCGTTCCATACATAATTTCATTTAGTTTTGTATATTCATTTATTTCATTATTTAATTCGCTGAAATCATTCGTCAATTTCTCAAAAAAATCTTCTGCGAGATAGGGTATGCTTAGATTATACTTATTTAGTTTTCTCTTAAGTGATAATATTCTTCCACCTAGTTGTCTTATCGCGGGATCAAGCACGCTTAAATTATCTATATTTTTTCAATTTCCCCATCCTTAATCATATAAAAATATTGAGCTAGAGTAAATAATCGTGATGCTATCTCATAGCATTTAAGTGTCATGGTGTTGATTCGCTTTTCAGTGTCGAGTTTCAAGATATTGTTTGAAGCAATTGTGCTATTTCCATTTTGATTAATTTCATTAAGGCGATCAAGGAGAATAACTTCCTCTACACCTTCAACGCTTCTCATTACGCAATTTCCTGATCGTTGCGCAGATTTAGGGGAGATCTTCTTCCACGGCGTATTCGGATCATTTTGTAAATTCTCATTGCCATTTTTTTGCATAGACGTATACGTGTTCCACATATTAGTATAGTAATTTATTGCTTCATCAAGTGATTTTCTTCTTAGAGCTGTAACAGCATTAGATGCCAGAAATTTTTTAGTATCGGCTTCGCTTAAGTATAGACAACGACCAAATGTGGTAGTGTGCGGTAGCTAGAATTAATAATCGGCTCTGGCTTTCCATCACCAAAATTTACCTCTTGGATGCGCCAATTGTCTGTGCCGATTTTTTTAATATACGCATATGTCGAATGTCCGCCGATTTGATGGGAGTACCCAGAACGAAGCATAAAGCGGTCTTTTAATTCGACGCTTTCCGTTACCATTCGGCAAGTTTCGCAAAAAATGCTACCATTAATTATTTCGTTACTTAGATCATCTGGGCAATTATTTGCAAGACCGAACAGAGGCTTTTTATGTATTTTTGATATTTCAATTTTAAACTTATTATCTTCGATAGTGCACTTTACTTCGTTGCCATAAAGCATTCTTGCTTTATTCTCCGCCATTTTGCGTATTTTCTCATCGAAATATTTAATTGCATTTTGCGCTAAATTAGTATCTTTTCCAAGAAGATTTTCTAATGACTCTATGACGTGGCAGTCGTCCTTTGTATTTACCATGCCAGCGATTAGGGAAGGAATTTTATCGCATATGCTATTAATAATTATAATATTTTCATAAAAACTTTGGTCGTTATCAATATCAAATATGTCAAATACGCAATCGAATGCCTTGCCGTATTCTTCTTTAAAATATCCGCTGTCTCTTACATATTTTAGCATCTGCGCTCCAACAGGCGCTCCTTCTCGGGTGATATATCCGTTCCAACCACTCTTGTGAATAAATTCCGGCATGAGCATGTGGAGCATGAATCTTTTGCACACGTCGGGTTTAACTACATCTGAAAGCAGTTTTTGCTGAGACAGCGGTGTCGCAGCGGTGGTTAACTTTACTGAAGTATTCAACAGATCTAAATTCAACGAATTCACGGGATGCTATGGCGTACGCAAATTTATCCATTTAGTCAAACATATTCCTTACATTCGTAAAAATTCTAAATCATTACCGATGAACTTATTGCGCAGATTTATGGCCATAGGTAAATTTTTTTCTCTAATTTTTTAGAAAAATGCCCAAAATTCTCGACACATACATGTCCGAGTTTGCAAATTTTGCAGACGGCGTGAAAATATAAAAACATCACTCCATATTGAATATTTCAGCGGAAGTACACATTTTCAAATCTAAAAAATCCCATCGTTGCAGCAATTACATGGAAAAGAATTCAACTCTCCACAGACTACTGCGCCACTCCGAGTTGGGAGGATTTTTGGCTCCATCGGACATAGAATATGCCCGTAAGCATGAGAAAGATGGCACCCGGTGCAAATATGAGCGTCTTTGCTGTGGCTACGCCAACCAATGCTGCAATGGTTGGCAAAATTCCAGTTCCAAATGCTCCAAAGAGTAGGAGTAAAGCCACTAGGACGGCTATCATAGTAGCGATGCTGAAGCCGATGAATAAGTACTTATCCTGCTTTACTTTTTCCATCAAAGCTGTCGAGCTCTTGTCGAAATTCTTCTGACACTGGTTCGTTCCGCTTAAGAGCTGATTTGAGTCCGGGTTGTCCGCGATCTGGGTCTTGGTCGTGTCCGAGGTCTTATTGGGCAGGTCGTTCTCGTTCGATTTTTGACTTTGGCTCTCCTCATTTACGGGTGGGTTCGTATTCTGATTACTCTGGATCGTGTTGTTCTCGTCTGAGTTGATCTGCTTGACCTGATCATTCAAGTTGCTCTTTTTCTCGGGCATGTTGATCGAATTTTCCCGGCTCTTACTCTCTTCGTTTGTGGGCAGGTTTTCACCTTTTTGACATTGGATTTCCTCGCTCATGGGTGCGTTCGAGTACTCGCTTTTGGCTGAGTTTTTTCCGCTTGAGTTTGGATTCATTTGTTGAATATTCGTATTCATCTGCATCTGCATTGCTTTGGTATTCAATTGATTTGTGTCCTCATTGTTTTCGATTGGGCTTATGCTTTCGTTTGAGTTGATCTGCTTGTTCTGATCACTTAAGTTACTCCTATTTTCGCTTGAGCTGCTCTTAACCGCGATCGAAATCTTGGGTGTGCTCTTTTTTTTCAGATCCTGGTTCGGGCTCTGATTTACGAACATGTTGCTTGTGTTCTCGTTCTCGGTTAATTTGATTTGCTCGATTTCGGATTGGATTAAGTTTTCATTTGGGTCTTTACTGTCGCTCTCTAGTGCACTCCGATTTTCCTGACTTTTGCTCTGATCATCCACGTTTGCACTCACGTTTGTGCTCTTATTTTTACTCGAGTTGATCAGATTCTTCTGACGCGGCTCATTTTCGGGAATATTTTCGCTCAGTTCAATCATGAGTTCAGGTGTGCTTTTTTTGTTCGATGACTTGCTTTGGCGCGGGTAGTCAATCTTGGTCTGGCGTGAGGTCTGAGTGAGCGGGGTGCTTGCGATTGAAGTTGAGTCCGAGTTGGCCTTGATCGGGTTTTTGTTTGAATTTTCGCTATCGCTCTTTAGCGTACTTCGATTCTCCTGACTTTTGTTCGTGGTCTCATTGTCGCTCTTGTTTGAATTTTCTCCGGCCGCGATCGAATTCACTTGTTGAATGCTAATGTGTTCCTGTGCGGATTTGTCATCCAACTGATTTGTGTTTTCAGGTAGGTTCTTTTGGTTCTGATCCTCGGTCGTGGTCGTAGATCTTCGCCCTTGGCTGAGTTGTCCTAAATTGATCTCTCTCTTGCATATGGGCCGATTGAAGTTCGAGTCGACCATGATCTGGGTCTCGCTGTTGACCGTGGTTTTAACTTCGATTGTGGCCTCAACTGTATCTTGATTTATGGGTCGGCTTGAGTCCAAGTTGCGGTGATTGATCGGGTTTTTACTCACGGGTATGGTCTGATTTTTGTTTTCTTGCGAATTTGTGCTTTGGAGTTCAATCGGAATTTGGATCGCCTCATCCGTGGTCCTTCTCAGGCTCGCGGACTGAATTATTTTCGTGCAGATTCTTTTGATTTCATTATTTTCTACATTCGGTAGTATATTTTCGCTGTTTTTTTCGCAGAAGCATTTGCAAATTTCTGTAAGTAATTCACTTTCATTGGGAATGATTTTCATCAGGAGATTAGAATGTTGCGGAAGAAAAAGATTCGCAACCTCTGCATGGCCTAAAATTCCAAACTGCGCAATTATCATATCATTATTGCAATTAATGTTTTCCGCTTGTTTCTCTATAAGTGCGTCTAAGAAATTTCTGGAAAATTCCATGGAAACAATTTTATTGAAATCATTTTTCTTTTCCGAATAAATCTTTTCTAGGAATTGCATACTTTTGATGGGTGTTTTTATGCATTTTTCAAGCACAATTTTCAGCTTTTCCGGATCTTCTTCATTAATTAATTGGTCATTGCTCATATTAAGAAGATCGCTATTCATAAATTTATAACCCTCCGCTTCAAATGGATTGAACCAATCGGAAAAAAATATGGCTTTTCTTAAGTTTTCATTTTCTTTAATCAGTGCACTAGCAATATTTGGAGTATCATCACATAGAATTTTTATTTTATCCGGTGCATTTGGTATTCTGGCAGCACCTTCCTTTATAAACTTGCGCAAATTTGTTTCTCGCAATCGTGAAACCATTATCTTGTCAATGGTATTTAGCATTAAATGGAATTCGGCATCTTTGAGACTGCAGTAATTAATGTTATTTAAAACATAATTAAATAAAGTGCGAACGAAAGCATTTTTTATTCTTTTACTTTTTGCATTAGTTATCCATTCGATTATTTCTTTTGCATCAGTTTTATTAATAGTTATTTTACTCAGCAAGGAAAATTTAAACGTGTCCTCTTCAGTAAAGTAATTGCTTTCTTCGGCTTTGTTTTGGTTTAGTAAAATCATAGCTATGAGTTGCTGATCATTTGATTGAATTGCGTCATTGAGCGTGAAACGACTTAAAATAGTGTTAACAAATTTTTGGTCGTGGAACATTAATTTAATTAATGCTTTTGCAGTGTTTATGTCAGTAATTTTTTGAAATTGAGTGGTCTCAGTGACTTTAGAAATAAATAAACTATAGAGCGATTTATGTTTTGAGAATTGTAATGAATTTAGTGTGCATATAGTTTGAATCGCATTTTTAATGCCATCATCTCCGCAATTTGCTATAAAATTTTCAATGCTTGTTTCGAAAATAGAATTATCGAGCATTCTATTTGACATAGATTCGGGGAATAATTCCGAAGAATTCTTGATTAAAAGAAGAATTTCCAAAATATATGCATGTTTCTTTTGGGCAATGTAGGAAAAAATATTATTGGAATTATTTCCATTTTGCATTTCGTAGATTTCCTTTGATTTTTTGAAAATCTCACTGCGAGCTGACAGCTCATTAGATTCAATTACTGCAAAAGCCTTTTCTTTTTGGTCATCTGTTAATTTCCCGAAAAACACTATAGCAAAATCGATAAAATTACTACTTTCAACATCAATACTTCCACTTATGTCCACTAATTTCTTATCACACAGTTGATTTATCGCGACTATGGCGTTAGTATCTTGCAGGAGATTTTCCGAAAACTTAATACAGGAAAAAATAAAGGTACTGAGAGGGTAGTTGCGAGGATATGCAGGGCTTGTGTCATGAATTTTCTGAAGCACTAAACTTGCATTGATGGGAGGAAATTTATTTTCTATAGTAATATCGATGCATACATCATATGCATCGATGGGGCGATTAGTCAAAAATTGCTTTTTAAATTCATTTGTAAGACCTCCTTTGTTTGCGCACGCGAGGCATAGTAATGCCGTATCTATGTCTATTTTTGCAAGATCGGCGCATTCACTAATTTCTTTCCCGATATTGCATATTTTATCCCATATTTTTTTCTCATTTGGGGAATTTGCAGGTTTGGTATGTTTAGAACGCCTTGCGCCTATTGCTGATATAATTTTTACTGGGTTTTTTTGAGTAATATACGTAGAAATTGTTGTGCGAAAAAATTGATATGAATTATTTCCTGGGATAGCTCTTTTTATGGCGTCTAAAAAATCTTTTTCGCTCATCTCTTCCATCTTTGATCCAAAATACTCAACAAAGTTTTTTCTGTCAACTTGGTTCGATGGGTTTGAGTTAAAAAACTTTCCGATGAAAAATTCAAATAATTCATTGCTTTTTTTATTTCTATATATTTCGAAAACACTTCGTATGATTGTATCGTCCCAATTTTTCCCTGCGCAAAATTTTTCAATGAATTCGACGCATTGCTTTGAATTATTTTCAATATTTGCGTCTACAATCTTCCTTAATATCGGATCATTTATGTGAGGAAAAATGATTTCAGAAGTGAATGGATTTCGTATAAATTTTTTACTTGCCATTTCGCTTAAAATATTAAATTGAGGATTACTCAGTAATGCAGAAATGATTGCTTTTCCATTTTCCGCACTTAAAGCGTAATTAAATAAATAAAGAAATAGCGCATTGTATTCATCGTAGATTAATTTTAATTGTGAGAATTTACTACTTTCTAAATCCTTATAAATTGCTTCAATTGAACTGAATATTTTTTTGCTTATTTCTAATTTTTTACTACTTTCTGGCACCCTATCGTTCATACGAAGAAATGCATTGATTTTTTTGTAATATGAAGGATCAGCGGAGTTACTAAAGAATTTATTTATTTCCTTTTTGGTGCATATTGCCTTATATAATGTTGTTGCATACTCATTGGGAAATTGGTCGCTTCCCACATAGAAAAGAAGAATTTCATCCAAATCGCTTTTGTTCCCAAATATTTCATTGCTGGCCCAGTCGCATATGGGCATTTGTTCGAAGTTTATATTTTGGAAATGAGTTTTGAATTTAGAAAGGCAAATTTTGCATTGATTTTTGGAAAAATCACAAACTTGAGCAAGTGGCAATGGATTAGTTGGATCCGCATGGACACACGCGGCGAACAGCGCAGCCATGTGTGGATTACGTACGCTTTTTACTCTTTTAGTGTCATTTTTTAAAATAAAAAGACACATTTTTTGCAAAATTTCCAGTGATGCATTGTCGCTACGCAAAAATAAAGTTAATATGTCATTGTCATTAAGGGTGTCTAGAATGTTTTTTAAAAATTTTTCTTTGCATGAATTGCATTGATTATTAATTTTACTTATCAACATATTTCGCTTTTTACTATTTTTAAGTATTGTATTTCCGTACATTAATATTGCCTTGAGAATGTTCCCAGTAATTAAACTTTCGCCGTTATTATTTAGAACTAGTTCGAAGAAAGTATCTATCTTCATTTCAATGTTGCCCATATCTCCATACGCTGCAAGCAATATGCTGCTTTTTGCTTCTTCGTCATGAATAATGTTTGCATTTTTGATTTCTTCCAAGCATTTCGTACAATTTCCACTGCGAAGCATAAGGAAGTGGTGAATTGCTTCTTTGTATTTTTTAAAATTAATTTTTTCATGAAGTATTTCGTAGCTTTTTTTCTCATTTTTTTGTAAAATTTCTATTTCCGCATTAAAAAAATGCGACATCCATTTGACGTTGTCGAGAAATTCTATTATTTCATCATTTAATTCGGCTTTAACATGTGCATTTGCATAGGTTGTTGCCAAATAGCAATTGGTTAATCTCTTATTTTCAATGAGATTTTTTATTTCGCTTAAGTCATTTTTAGCGACAAATATGCATCTAATATCACTGGCATCTTCATTCCAAATAATAAGCGCGTCATCTGCGCAGATTTGTGATCCGTGAAAAACGGACAACTCAACATTTGCTGCCCGTAAAAAGTTGTTTGAATAGGAAAAAGATTTAAAAAAAGAATTTCCAAAAAGTTTTCTAAATTCCCCAAAACACGGATCAGTTTTTTCAAATTGTTTGAAATGCGCTTCAAGATCTTTTGGACTATTTTCTCCTCCATGAGACCAATGATTTTCATAATATTTATAGGCATTCAATGGGATAGAATTATCTTTTTCAGAATTTTCAAATAAAAGGGTTGGATTACGCAGATTTTTGCTGTCAATTTGAGTGCCAATTTGCGCAAGAGTTTCTTGATTGATGAGTTGCGCTACATTTATTTCTTGTTCTTGCATTTGTTCCATATTAACCTCCGTCTGCTCTTCGGCGTTCTCTTCCACTTCTTGCATTTTTTCCTGCATTGCGCCGGTATGTCCAAAATCACCATATCTATTGCATTCCAATGGTGCTAAAAATTCTTCACCCTTGGGTATGCGCTTTATATTTTTCTTTGCCCGCATTTCTACATAGGTAATGTCGCTTAACATTTTCTTAAATTGTTCGGAAGATAAATTGCTTTCCAAATCTTTTATTATTTCCGCCATCTTCGCTAGTTTTGTATCAAATTCATTTTTTATTGCATCATTGGTGGATTTTCGGCATTGTAAATATCTCCAGCCATCAAGTTCGAATAATTTTTTCTCTATGAGAAATTCCGAAAAGGATTTTCTGAGTAGACTTTGGTTTTTGCCTTCATTCGTTGCGATATCATCATTTAACCACTTTTTTATGGCTTCCACTATTAGTCCGTGAAGTTGAATTTGAATGGCTTGTGCGCGTTGTTTAATTGTGTCTTTCGTGGTGTTATTCACAAAATGTTTGAGAAGATTAATTGATAATTTTTTCTGACGAATTCCACTGTAGAAATTAGAGCTAGTACTTTCGTTTTCAATCATTGGGTCTATTTCCCTTAGTGCATCTTTACAAACAATTAAGTCCATCTTCTGTCCTGGGTCATCGAGAAATTTTCGTTCACGCATGATGCTCTGCGTAAATGCGCTCATTTCCATGTTGTGCAAATTTGCAGTCATTAGTCCATGTCCGTTGCTCTTCATGGCGGGGTCGGATCCGACGCTGTGTCCCGCGTCGAGAAACGTGAAAATCTTATCGACGTCTTTGGGGCGCTGATACTTCGCGTCGTTCAAAACTGTTATCGGGAAATCTCCATTTTCGTGAATATTTTCGACTTCTGCAATGGCAAATGCTCTGACCCGGGGATCGTACCATTCAATGTGGGTAACATCAAGCTCCGATGAACGTATAAATTCAGCGATGTCGCGGATAATATCGCGGGTTTCTTGGGATATGAGGAAGCACCCGCTGTCGACGATGATGCGAAGATTTTTAATCACAGCTTCAGCGTCGTTTGGATTTGCCCTTTGAACATTCATTTTCCATTGTCGAAGTAAATTTTCGGCAGTTAAAACGGAAATGCCCTTCGGAGTTTTAGTTTCTTCAGTGTCCATGGTTTCCGGAGATATGGCATGGATGTGGGAATGCTTATTTTCATTGTTTTCCACAAATTTTGAACATACAGCTCCAAGAGAACCTGTTTGCGGACTGTAATGTTCTTCCATGCACAAAGGAAATGCACTTCGATTATATGTGGTTCCAGTTGCTCCAATGGCCGAGTGAAATACATTTTCTATAACTGTGGAAGGTGATGTGCTGTAGGAGGATGTATTCCAAACGGCAGCAGATGTGCAGACTTTTTGCGACAGTGTAGTCGTGACATTTCTTCCGTCTGGAGTAGATGCATATCGTCGAATTGCATTTAAAATTTTATCTGAAATACAATATTTATGTTCTTTATTCATTTCAACTGCGTCATTTAGATGCAGCAGCTCTCCTTCGTGTGTCAATTTTTTGAAGTATATTTCAAACATTTTAAAAGAATTTGTTTCGTGGAATTTAATTTCAGCAGAAATTTCGTTATTCATCCCGTTATGGAGTTGCATAACAAAGTTGTAAATGGTTTTTTGGGAAAAACCTCCGGACAGAATGCTTAGGCATGAAAAGCAGATAATTTCCCATGGATTTTGAAACTTACTCTTCGACGGTTGAAAATTCGCATAGGGTATCACTTCACCCGTTACGGAATCATAGCCAAAGTCCTTAGTGTAAACCTTTGAGAAGCAGTGTGGAATGAGGTTGGTGGCCATTGCCCGCAGGGCAAGAATGGACTTCAATTTATCGCCGTCCTCGAACTGCTTCATAATTTTGTTAATTTTTTGCTGCGTATCTATACTTTCGGGATTCGTTTCGGATTGCCCATCCAACTCGCCGACCATAAACTTAAGAAATAAGCTTTTCTCGTCATTGTCGGAAAAACCCACATCCATCGAAGTTAATTTTTTTTCAACTGCTACCTTTAATTGATTGCGCAATTCCAACTTAGCAATCAAGCTTTGCTGGTTGTTTTTACAGGCGGTTAATAATTTATCAGGCAGGCAGTTAAATATAAAATCAGTGACTGCTTTGATTTCATTATCACCAATTTGCATTGTATCTTTTTTTCCATTTGGCGCTGCTTCAATGATGAATGCCTCCTTCGGATTAGCCGTGAGGTGAATTTCATCGAATATGCTGGTACATTTATTTAAAATTCCCATTACCTTGGCGTATTCAATGAGATATTCATTTGTGTTTTTATTGAGCTCCGGATCGATTGAATTGAAAATTGCAAGCAATGCCATGAGTTCGTTGGAAGTAAATACGGGTATTCGGGTTCGTTCTTTTACTATATCATTCAGTTTTTCATAGAGAGATCGCATTCCATTCACCGACTTTAAACTTTTGAAATCTAGGTGAATTGCCTCAATGACGATTCCTAATTCGCTAAAAATTGCGGGCAGCTCTTTGAGTACGGAGGGAAGTTGAGTCGAATGCGACACAATGACCGGATAGCCAAAGTAACAGCTATCCTCATTGCTGCCATCATCATATTTGCTGCGCTTTTTCTTTAGACAGAGCCCCATGAGCACCAGCGCGGGAATGAGGGCCTTCGACTTTCCGCTCCCCATGAGTTGCTGAATCAGTGCGCCAACTGCAACCTTATTTTCACCGTCGCCCTCCCCTTGGAGGGTCTCGAGAGTAAAATATATTTTTTCGATTTGATCAGGGCGCAGGCGAATTTGCGACATCATCTCCAAAATGAGTGAAAATTGATAGATTAATTTATTGCGCTTTCCAACGTCGTCTGCCTTGAACTCATCGCTAGAGTCATCACGGAGTGAGCGAATAAGCGCAACGACCGTTCCCCATGTGAAATTATTTCTATCTTTTGAAAATGCATAAAGCGCATCATTTATCTTCTGAATATGGCGTATGGAGTTTATGCCGGAAATATAGTCTTCAATGGCCTCATTGAGAATACTAAGCTTTTTAACGTCAAAGGCAGGATTGCGATCGCGAATGTACTTAAGAGCCCTTTTTTTATGCCCTCCCGCGTAGTATCCAAATATGCGGTGAATGTCCTCGGGAATGTTTACCGAGCTCCACTTGCCGGAGCCGAAGGTTGTTTCAAATTTACCAGCGCATAGCAAATCGCCAATTTTTTTTACAAGTTCAGAGGTTGCTGCGCGCAGATCGGTTGTTTTATTTTTTAATGAATTTGAAAAATTTCCTAAAGCGGTTTCTGCTATGTTTTTAAAGAAATTTTCATTTAAAAATGGATCATTTTGTCTTTTAGTCTGTTCGCACCCACTCGCATCCATTTCGCTTTGAAAGGCTTCTAGATCGCTTTGAAATTCAGTGCTCGCATTGAAAGCTTCATCGGAATTGTTTTTCCCGAGTATGTCATAGCGTTGCGCGGAAGAACTATTCTCCTGCGGTGAATCAGAAATGTCCATAACTTTATTGGGATCATTTACTTCTATCTTGAAAATCTCTCTTGCATTTTTTGCTATTTCTCTCTCTGCTAATTTGCATATTTTTCTTTTCGTTGCCTCTTCCTCGTTTATTTCCGCTGAAGCATCGTTGAATGGAATGCCGTTCATCGCTTGTATGTTTTCGGATTCGCGCAAGGAGATCGCCCGCACTTTTTCGGATTCACGCAAGAAGAAATATAATTCATCTTTTTTTTGATGCACTTCTTTATTTTTGTAGTAGCTGCTTATATTTTCACTCAATGTAAGTTTTTCTTTGTGCACTTTTTCTAGCACTTCTAGATGCAAATTTATCTTTTTGATTTGGTCGAGATCGAGATGAAATTTTAATTGTCTCCACAGAGATATTTCTTTTTCAAATGACATTTCTGTAAGTATTGAATAATGATCATAGCCAGAAAGATAGGTCGCAATTAACTCGGGGAAAAACTTAATACTTCCAAGTAATTTTCTCACCCCCATCGAACTCGCATCCCACTGCAGCATACGTCCAATGGCTCTAAAAATAAAATTGGCGGATTTGGGTGATCTTTCTTCTCCGTCAATAAACCATAGTATCATATCCCGAAAGACGGCTATTTCATCCTTGCCAATCGCTCCATTTGTCGACAGTAGCTGCAGGTATTTTATTGCATTTTCATATTCTCCCTGTATTTGAAATGCTTGCGCAATGCGAAGCGTTCCGAGTGGTGTGTTCCCGGTCATGGGTTTTTCGCAGAAAATGACTGGATCACAGCTAAAGGATACTTCGCCCAGGCATTCACTTTTCCAAAAAATTTCGCCATCTAATTTGGGACTAGCAAAGGCAAAATTATATTGATGCATGAATTGATCTTTTCGTCGATAGGTGCCTCTTGGGATAAGAAATTTATAGCTTTTCATGGAATTGGAATCAGTATTTTCAAGGCATAGATAATTAGTAAAATTAATAAGCGGATTATGTAGACAATTATTAGATTCCATAGGAATGCCATAACCGTCCAATAGTGGTGTCGCTATGCCAAGGCATAGTTTATAATTTTTATTACCATTCCATCTCCACGAATAAGTTTCATCAGGTTCTTTGAGTGGCGTCAAAAAGATCTCATTGCCGTTCGAGTCTTTTAACCTAGGGAAAAAAATACGTACTATTTTCCCGTCGTTATCATAGAGAGCTCCAATGCATTCTTTATCTTCGAAGAGGGATAGGCACGTATTTTCGAAAGGCTGTATGGTTGATGTCGATGATAAAGGTCCTGAAAATGCAACAAAGTACCCGTTGTCCTGTTCGCGATAACTTTTTAATACATATGTGCTTTCTCCGTTAATTTTTGTTTCAATTGTTTCAAAAAGAAGCCTCCCTAAAGGATTATTTTCGTAGATTCTAATGAATCCATTTTTTGCTATAAAAATATTAAAGTCACTGCAAATAAAATACGATGGTATGAATTTTAAATTTTCAAAATTACTATCTTTCGTGTCCATCTTACCTAAAAAGAGCCATTGATTTTGATCGCCATCCAAATCGCATAAAATACTGACATAATTCCCGTGTTCATTTCTTCTTACTTCGATGGCGCCGAAAGTCTCATCTTTAAAAAAAGAAAAATCTCCATTGCGAACTATTTCAAACTGTTTATCTCCAAATAAGCGCTTGCAATCATCGTCATCAGAAATGCAAGATTGGCATGCGGTTAAAATTTTGCCATTTACATGAATTGATAGCGTTAGGAGGTCAATGAAAATATTGTCGCTTTGAAATATGGCATTATTGTTCGATTCGCCATATTGCGTCAGTTCGGAAACCGCAATGTTGAGATGTTTGCACAATTCACCGGCAATTTTTTTTGCGGCATTTGGGTGATTCATCCAATAGCGATCGAGTATTTCGCAGGCATCGTTTGCCGCATAGAGACAACCTTTAGGTAGACCGCGTGCATTAAATTGTTTTAGCATGTAGCTATTGAAAATAATTCTTTTAATATATTTAACATTAATGGGTTTTTGCCATGCTTCCAACCTATTTTCACCAGTTTCTTCTACGGAATTCAATTCAAGCATATTTAAAATGCATTCATTTTCCATGATAGCAATGTAGTACTTAGCATCACTATTGGCATTTTCTCCGTTCATTATATATTTTTCAAGGTTTATAATTTTTTCCATATGATTCGTTAAAATCTCTAGAAGCATCTTGTAGGTATTTTCATCGGTTTTGTGTTGAGTGATGATATTGCGTAAAACTAGAGATTTATAGTGCATTACCATTGCCAATGATGAGGCACTAATTTGATTGAAGGGCACGCGGGTACAAAATTTTTCTATACCATCATGCTCCAGCGCATTAACTGCATCAATTAATTCATTGAAATTGCTTTTCGCATTTTTTTCGATTGGCCTAGGATCTTTCAGATTGTGCTGAATAGTATTTCCTATTTTTCCTATGGAAAAATCCTGCATCGTTTGCTCGAAGAAATGCATCAAGTAATAGTTTGATTTTTGCATTGACTCAGAATCATCGTTGGGGCTATTCGCATTAGTATTTTTCAAATTGCCAAAGGCATTACATATGCCCAAATTTCGTTGAAGCCGATGGAGTAAATTGATCGTTCTTGTATCTTCGTTAAGGCAATCAATGCGCGCCAGAGGAAGCACATTTTCGCTATCCATGCGAATTTCTTTAAGACAACGAATTTTATTTTCACTATCGCAATATAAAAGATTAACATCTGCATTTTTTGTCGATTGATTTAGGGCATTTGAATAGGAAATTTTTGCATTAAAGCAAAAATTTACTGTTCCATCATTATTTTTATCAAGCTGTCCCTCGATTGAAATTCCGCCAGAAAGAATGTGGAATAAAGAAAGCAGCAGAATGATATCATTATCATCGGAGGCTTCTAGTGAATCTCTTTTAATTTTACTGTACCGCCGCCCTATATGGAATTCCAATTCATGACATATTAATACTGCGAGCAGATTGCTCGCAGTTTTCTCGTCACTTATTTTATTGTCATTTTTCAGCATTGCCAATAATTTTTTTTCAGCAGTGGTTTCATGTATTAAACTCTTAATTGTTTGTGCAACGGTATCAGCGGAAAAAATGTCGATAGAATTATTTGCCTTTCTATTTTCAGTAAAATTAAAGACAATTTTTTTCTCTTTTTCGCCTTCGAAATGAGTAATTATTTTTCTTATTACTTCAACATCTTCATGGTTGTGTATGTAGCAAGAAAAACTATTATAATATTCAAGATATTTTTTAAAATCAAACGTGCATCCAGCCAGAATGAGTTCGCCTCTCCCTCCTAGGAAATTTTTATTTTTTGATATAATATTAAACACAACTATTGATGCCACTGCGTGGGCGTTAACCGCCTTTGTTGAATCATATTCATTGAAATTTGTTTGTTCATCATGGAGTTGCCATATGAGTGAGTCCTTCACTCCGGGAGAGCTGGAAGTTTCGAAAAATTTACCATATGCGCTGCAATGATTATCAATGAATGCGAGGCAATTTCTAAGCAACTTCAGCAAGTTTATGCTTTCTAAAGCTTCCAACTCTGAAAGCCCTTCATGGTTAAATGGTATATTTTGAATAATTTTCATCATCTTTCGCGTAGCGAATTTAGCACATGTTTCATTTTTTCCGGCTTCTCGAAGCAGTGAACTTAATTCATTTACAATGTATGTAAAATTGCCATTTTTAATGTCTTGAAAATTCGTTTGCGCTATCGCATGAGAGATGTAGCGGGCGTGGATCGATGTAGTTGAATTGCTATATAAATTCGACAGTTCTTTCATCGAATACTTATTAAGATTGATGTTGTATTTTCGATCTTTCAGATATGTGCACATGTGCCAGCTTTCATATTTTTCATATAGAATATTTTTTGATTCATTAGAGTTTACGTGCGTATTTATTTCTCCACACAAACTACTGTAATTCTCTGTTAATTTATCGAAAAATTTTTTTTTAAGATAAGGTAATTCGACAACGCGTCCTTCGCTGTTATATCTTTCGAGTTTTCCCCTAAGCAATTTCATACTTGTTCCTAATTGCTCCACTGCGGATTTCAGCACAGTTAGAATGTCTTTGGGTGCGAAGTTCTTGGGGAGAGATAACTCATGGTATTGCTCTAGTATTGCTAAGCGCGACACTATTTCATAGCATTTGAGCGTTATAGTATTGGCCAGCTTTTTATCTTTTCTATGCGCATTCAGCGTATCGTCCTGCGCTTGGTCTATTGCTTGAAAGCAATCCAATAGGATCACTTCTGCCAAGCCTTCGACACTTCGCATTACGCAATTCCCAGACTTTTGTGCGGCTTTGAAGGAAATAATATTCCACGGTATATCGGTGTCGTTTGGCAAATTTTTATCCGTATTTTCCGGCTCAAATTCATAGCGGCTCCATACGTTGCAGTAGCACTTTTCGGCATCATTGCGGCTTTGTTTAGGCGCGCGGGAAATATGGACATCCATCAGAAATTTTTTAATGTTAGTTTCACTTAGAAACAAACAGCGGCCAAATGTAGTAAGCTTGCAATAATTAGAATCAATAATTACGTCTGGCATGCCCGCGCCGAAATTGATTTCCTGGACGCACCACAAATCTTTAATCTTTTTAACATAGGCAAAAGTTTGATGCCCACTACTATTATGTGTATATCCAAAAGGGACCATGAAGCGATCTTGTGAATTGTCAATGGTAATTATTTGATTGAAGGTATCGGAAAAAATTTTCACTATTTCTTCTTTTAGAATATCGCATTGATTATTTATAGAGAAATTTGCAGTCCATTTACCAGTTTCTCCGATTTTAATATGAAACATATCCCCTTCCATCTCGCTTGTCGTCGTCTCGCCATAATATGATTTAGCTCTATTTAGTGCGAATTCGCGTATTTTTTCATCGAAATTTTTAATTGCAAAATTTGTCTGTTCAATTTGGCTAACGGCACTCTTTTCATTGCCGCCGAGAAAGCTTTCCAATGATTTTATGGTATAGGAATTGCTTCCAGCGTCACGTGTTATGATGTTGTTAAATATGTTGTCAAGATTTTTGTACAGTATTTTAATTATTTGATCTTCTTTGAAGAATTGATCAGTTGGAGTAAAAATTTTCAAGGCGTTATCGAAAGCAGGCTTATATGTATCGCTAAAGTATTCACTACTTTTTATATAATTTAACATGTTATGCCCCATGTGAATTCCTTCGAGCTCATTATATCCATCAAAGCTACTTCCTCTGATGGATTCGGGGATAAGCATTTGCAATGCAAACCTTTCAATATTAGGGTTTTTAAACTGCCCCTTCTCGTCCTCCTGAAAGAGGTGAGGATTGGATGGCGAATTGGGGATGGATTTTCCTCCTTTAAGAATTGAAGAGCATATACTCATGTAATATTGCACTACAGCACATTCTGATTAACAAGTCAAATGTTATTTTTACAGCAAAAGAAAAATTGTGAAAAAATTAAGTGTTGATTGTGAGTCTATTGCACACTCAATCCGACGGATAAAAGTTTTTTAGATTAATATTTGTACTGCGCAAAATTTTAACGCACCGTACATTTCTCCATGGAATTTTGCTAAATTTGAAAAAAGCAAAAAAAAATTTAAACCTTAGAGGTCGAGTTGTTTGCGGAATTGAACGATCACTGTGGTCGGGCTGGGGAGATTCGAACTCCCGACCTCTTACACCCCATGCAAGCGCGCTACCAGGCTACGCCACAACCCGACTGAAATTGGGAGGTTAGGTGACCTATGGCACCTGGACAATCTCGCTACCGTTGCTTCCTTCCAGACCTGGCGGAGTTCACGGACGTACCATCGCATAGGGCCTAACCCTCCGCGACGTTTGCAAAAATCATTCCACGGTGCAATAAAAAAATGCGAAAAATTTTCAATTCAAGCATTTGAATCCAAATTTAGCAAAAATACTGCGAAATTCGATGGCAATTGCTGGATGGAGTCTGAGAAAATCAATCATCGGACGTTGGAACTATTTTTGCGCCGCTCTGTCCGTTGGGAGTTTGGAATAAATTTCCCAATAATTTTTCCGAGTACCCCATATTTTTATTTGCAAATGCAAGCATATCCACGATGGCTTTAAGTACTTTTAGATGAAAAATTTTATAATTGCATAAAAATTCTGCAACTATAAATTTAAATTTAGCGAGATTGTCGAATATGAAATCATTTCATAGTTCATGCATATTTCGAAATGCAAATCCAAATCACCACTAAGAAAGGGCAATCGATCGCCGATTCGATCATTGTATCCGTTATCTTTATATCGCCTAAACTATTCATATAATACGGATATGTTAATCTTATTCCGTTGATTTGATGTCTAAATGCAGCACCCGAAAAAATTCGGGTGTGTTCCATGAAGGCAATATTCGATAATAATTTTTTAAATCTCATCCCGCTGCCAATGTGATGGGGCAGATGGCCACTGTCCATCTAAAACAACAGCTCGCACAGAAAGCAGAGTCATAAAATTTTTTTCAGCGGATCGATGAAATGGGTGCTGATCCAGTTTTCGCAGCCACATCGCACAAAATTTTTCAAAAACCGCAGAAAAATTTGTAAAAAAATCCTCAAAACCACCCACAAATACAAACACCTGCGAGGCAGCAAAATTGTGCATTGGCGGAGAGAGAGGGATTCGAACCCTCGAGCCCCGTTTTGTAAGGCCACCTTCTTAGCAGGAAGGCGCTTTCGACCACTCAGCCATCTCTCCGACTGGACAGGAACGCTACTCCAATTGCGTTGCTGGTCAAATCTTTTATGTGGATTATTTGGTAAAAATTTTTCTATGGCGCAAACTGCATTTTCCCACCTTTCATGGCCATGCAGCAATGTGTGGCGTGGAAGAATTTTCTTTTAGATCGATTTAAGCGGCGATCGCTGAGAATTTTTAAAATTTCTTCTTTACATTTCATGGCAATCTATTTTAATGTATGATCAATGCCGGATACTAGTTCCATTTCTTCAGTTTTTCGCGGAGTTCGAGAAAATGCTGAATTGCCCTGTTGTATTCTTGCTGTTTCCGTGATGATGAGTATTAATACTGCCATCATTGTTGGAATATTGGTCCATTTTTCACTTCCACTTGTACTTCTATGTGGTATTAGTGCCGCCATAGTGTCATTTTTCATCTATTGTAAAATTTTTGCTTACCTTACCCGGTCCGAAGAACCCATTCCGAATTTTATCGAACAAATAGAGATCAATGACGACGTTAATGGTGATAATGATGGCGACGTAAATGATCAATTATTCGACTGTGATTTTACAGGCCAAAAAAATATCAATCTCTCTACTTTGCCGAAGAATGTTGTTTTGCATTTCAATAAAGATAGCTCATTTGCGGGCTTTAATGTGCCAGCCAATTGCACGATTGCTAAGGTCGTATTTGAAGGGAGCATTTCAAGTAATTTTATTAAAAGTTGCGGTAATATGAAAATTAAATGCTTCCAATTTAGCAATATGTCATTTAATGAAATTAATGGATTTCTTGATCAAAGTGGCGTTAATGTAGGGAATATCAACGCAATTTATGATTCGATTACTGATATTAATATGTTCTCAATATCAGGAAAAATATCAAACGTTTCAGTTGTAGGAAATTCCACATTTTTCACAGAAGAAAAAACCGCAACCATCAATGATATTTGTGTTAAGAAGAATCAGATTACCATTCGGAAAAATTTAAGTGTATCGCTTCCAAATGCAATACTAGAAGATGAAGGCTATGCAATTAATGGTTTCGTGGACTATGTCAGCGGTACAAGGGAACGCTCTTACACTTCAAATCTTCTCATTAGTGGCATCGATTGCTCCAAAATTCGTGCAAAAATTTCTTTTTTTAATTCCATCACCGTAGAGTCTGCGACATCCCTCAGCCCTGAAAAATTTGTAGGCCCAGCAGATCGCATTTGCAAGTCACTGCACATTTGCTCTTCAAAATTTACCGACAACTACATTACCCTGGACGATTCCGTTGAATTCTTCATAGAAGAACCCGAGGGCTTGCAGGATGTGACCGTGTGCTGCCTTGGGAAAAATGTTAATTTGCACATTTGCGGTGTAAATTTACAAGATAACCCCAATTTTGACATCAAAATGGCTAAAAAATCAATAAATTTTCCCAATATAATATTGGAAAATGCCACCATTGACCTTGGAACGCTGAGCCGATCTCCAATGAATCGAGAGGATAGTTTATTTCAAATTAATTCCATTAAAAATTTCGATGACAATGCCGATTTCATTGTTCCATCGGGGATGCGCTGCTTTGCTCTCGGTCCGGGCATTTGGAAGCGGCACATGTTAGCCGGTGGAAAGGGATCAAAATTGAGACTCATTGGCAATTTTTGCGAAGAGCCAGAAGATGCTTTTCTAGCGCAATTAGCCGTGGATGAACTTTGGATTCAATATTGCTTGTGCCAAGGTGCACTCACCGAATTACCGGAGAAAATTGGAAAACTCTGTCTTTATCGATCTCTACTTCCTGGAGAATTTAGCCTAAAAACGTGCCCAAATACTGTGTATTTCTGCGAATGTACAGGTAAAATTGAACGTCAAGCATTGAAGACGCCTTCAATTGGAGTGCTTGGAGAAAATACTCGCGTCATAGTGGAGCGCATGAAGTATGCAGTAGATTTGAAAAAACTAAAATGCAAGGAACTTTTCCTGCGCCAAACATCCGTTATTGTTGAAAATCTTCCAGAGGCTAAAATTCCCATAGAATTTTCAAACATTACCTCGTGGAAAAACTCTACAAGAAACAATCAGTGTGAACAAATCATAATTAAAGATAAAACCATATCCAAACTCGATCTTTCATATGTGGAGGAAGAAATTTTTTTTAGCAATTGCACATTCGATAAAGATCCAAAATCTAGCAAGAAAAATTGTAAAAAAAAGATCCAATTCTCCAATTGTAAAGAAAAAGGATCCAATTCACCGATTTGAAATTTCTTATAGAGAAAAAAGTTAAAGAATGAAGATTGTTGGAAAAATTTAAAACTATGTGAGAAAGTTAAAAAAATCAAGTGAAATTACTGCGTATGTTTGCTTTCTAAAGATCTCAGAGCCACTTCGACGCGCCGCATTTCTCGGCGGGAAAATTTATCGAAAAATAGAATGCCATTCAAATGGTCAATTTCGTGCTGCAGGCAACGGCCGAGCAGCTGATTTGCCTGAAGGACATGGAGATTTCCATCCGTACCATGGTAATTGATGGTAACCATGCTTGGCCGTCCAACGCGGCCAAATACATCAGGAATGGACAAGCATCCTTCGATAGAAAATATCGTATCATTGGATTGTTCCACAATTATAGGATTAATGAGTTGCAATGGGAAAAATTTAGAAGCATCTTCCTGGCTCCAATCCACCCCGTCAAGCACAACAACTTTCTCCCGATTCCACTGGTGAGATGTATCAAGAACACAAAGAGTCTTGTTGATGCCGATCTGAGGAGCGGCCAGTCCCACACCTTCGAATCCATACATGATGGCCAGCATTTTTTCCAGAAGGATTGGCAAATTTTTATCCGAAGTGTTCACGGGTGTATTGGATGCGCGCAGGCATGAATCTCCATAAAATTTCATTGTCATTTCGAAATTATCGCCTAGGAATGATTCTAGTCCCGTCGTTTCGATTGGATCCATTAGATTCGATTTCATATGCTAAGTACTCCATTTAAAAGTCGTATTTCGAGAGAAGCTATCAACGTACTACCCATCCAGTACTTTGACGGCAAGATCATTTTCATTCAAAATCCACAAGATGCTGCCGAATGTGCGCGAAAAATTATGGAAGAAAAGTTGCTGGGATTTGATACGGAAACCCGACCGGCGATGAAGAAAGGCGTCTACTACGATCCTGCCATTGTGCAAATTGCCACACCTTCGGAAGTCTATATTTTTCAGCTAAAAAATTGCGAAAATCTCACACACCTGATACCCATATTTGAGTCGGAAAAGCACCTAAAAGTTTGCCAGGGAGTGCAGGATGATGTGCGGCGGCTAAAGCGCCTTAAATCATTTAATGCCAGGGGATTTATTGAGCTTTCGAAGGTCACGGAAGCCATTGCTATCGAGGACCATGGGCTAAAAAAATTAGCGGCCAACTTACTTGGTTTTCGCCTGTCAAAGAAGGAACAGACGTCCAATTGGGCTAGGGAAGACTTATCAGATCGGCAATTGCGCTATGCTGCCACGGATGCCTGGGTAAGTCGACGCATCTACGAGGTGGCCACTGAATTTGCCTCACTTGGCTTGCGTGCCAGCACAGAAGAGAAAAAGGAAGAAGAAATTGTCGAGTAAATTTCGAAAAATTTTCAGGGAAGTACGCTGACGTGGCTGCAGGTGCTACGTGGTACGTAGACTTTTTGCTTGGTTGGCAATTCGACGAGAAATAATTCATTGCGCTGATCCTTAATGTCGACGGGCGTGCCTTCTCGCACCATGCACATTGGTTTTCCATTCATGCTGGGAATGTCATAGGCAAGGGTCGATGCGATGATGATTCCATCGTCTGTTGACGCCGCATATGTGGTTAGTGCAAATATTGCAAAAAAACCGATGGCAATGGCAACGGCAAAGGAAATTTGACAGTGCTTCCTCAGCGGGGTCACAGTGATATGAAATGTCAGCGAGAATAATCCAAGCCACAGTGTGCCAATGAGTAGCAATATCCAAATTTTTGGAGAAAACAGGTGTCCAATAACGTAGCATGGGCCATATTTTTGCACTGGGAGGTTATAATTTTTTAGAAGTATCTCGAGTCCATTGATGGTGGAAAAATTACAGGGATGTAAAATTAATGCGCGCCGTAGGTTTAAAATGCAAGGGCCAAGGTGCCCCATTGCTGCCTCAGCAAGGGCCTTGTTAATGTAGACCTCTTCGCTTTGCCGAAGCGGTGGAATTTGATTATAGAGGCAAATGGCTCCGGCGTAGTCATTTGCTTCATAAGCAGCATTCGCCAAGCAAAACAGATCCGCATCACTCACATCCTTCCCATTCAATTGCCGTAGTGCCGCGACGCATAGCAATGCACATGTAAAAAATAACCTCATAGATGGATCTCCTGAACGAATTCAACAATGCCTATGACATCAAAAAAATTTCTCTCCCGCTCCTTCAGTGTGGGCATCGGCACATTATGCTGTTTTATCCAATTTGGAGTCTTCATGTAGTGCACGATTTTTTTTGCAATTTCCCGCTTCTTTTTGTCATTGGAAAGACGAAGAGATTCCAATAGTTCAGTGACAGATTCCTTTAGACCATTGCGAAAAACTGCGTAAATGGATGCTGCCACAACGGCTGATTTAAGGGCTTCGTAGTAGGCAACTAGATCTTTTTCATGCATAAGTCTGTAAGCCTTTTGAAGAATTCGCCTAATTTTTTCTATTTGCACATTTCTTAGGTCCACAAATTTGCGAACCCCTACCTTGCGCCGCTTCCAGCGGCGCACATAGAAGACGGCAGTATAGTGAACATAGGTGCCGACGAGTAATCCCTGGATTATCCAAAACCAGTAGCTCCTCAAAAAGCTCAAATCGCTGAAATTCTGCGACGGTGAATTTAAATCTTTTTGCAATAAAATTTTTCCATCTAGTATTTCCTTTGGACGAAGAATTTTTCTTTCCTTTGTCCGGGCATCACCAAATTCTACGAGACAATCAAATTCACACTGAAGGGTCACATACTCGCGAGCCTTAGGGTCGAAGTATGCGAAGGTGAATGGGGGTAAAAGAAACATATCCCTGCTAAGTGGAACAAGTGTATAGTGGAATTCTACAATTCCGGACAAACCAAGCGGGTCCAATGGCTGAATTGATTTTTGAGAGCGTTGAAGACGCCACTGGGAACCCAGAGAAAGGTCTGGCATACGCAAATCGCTCAAGTTTCCTACCCCTTGCACGCAAAAGATCACTTCAATGGGCTTTCCCACCCGAAGTGCCTTTCCGGTGCGAACTTTCGCAGGAAGGAGTTCAAATTGGCCAATGCCGCCGGAAAAATTCTTTGGCCGATTTTCCTCGGGAACAGGAATGGCAAGTAGCGAAATTTGTGGACTGCTAACGGTAAGCGGAATCCATTGCTGAGATTGGCCAAAGAGCTTGCCGTAGCCATTTGCCAATTCGGCCTTCGTTAAGTGGCTGATATTTTTATCGGGCAGGATGGCCGATATGCCGCATAGAAATGCGAGATCCTGGTTGCCTACGTCCTTTGCGCTGACAATTGTTCGCCATTTCTTTGTTTTATTTTTCGGCGACGGAGAAGAGATATATTTGGGCAATGGTAGGCCGATGTCACTGCCAACGTGAATTCCCTGGCCAATCTTCATCGGTTCTTCGAGGTCGAGGCGAAAGCGGACATTTTCACGCACATTGAGAGCAATGCTTACGGGGATTATTTGCCCAACATAGACGGTTTGGGTTGGCACTTTGACGCTAAGATTGGCTGCCTTCAATAGCACCTTCCTTTCCATGTCTTCACCGATTGCCGGAATATTTTCGCGGACAGTCAGTGTTACGGGTGGTATGGCAATTGCTTTTCCTCCGACAACAATCGCCGAAGAATTCAAACGAAAGGTGCCGCTCTGCTTTGGAATTATCAAGTAGATAAAGCGGCAATGAAATGGCAAAGCATCACCATCTTTTCCCATTTCATAGGCAACCTGAATGCGGCGGATATTGACATTTTCCATATGTACATCCGCCTCCATTGTTTGCTTAATTGACGAATGAACATTGATTATTAGTCGTGAATGTCCATCGGCAAAAATTTCCGCGGGCTCAAAGGAAGCAGTGACGGAAAATTTTGGCTCGTCTCCACACAGGAAAACTCCGCCAATTGCCACATAGAGAAAGGCGTATACAGCCAGCATCCATCCCCTGCACACCGAAATCATGACCCCATTTTGACACAGGAAAATGCAAAAACAAGAGGAAATAAAAAAGTTTTTAAAAAATGATCATAAAAAAAGTTTTTTGTGAAAAATTGCTTGAATTTTCAATGGTTTGGCCATTCCATGGTGTCATGATATGACGAATCGATGGGCTACTTTGATTTTTGGGATGGCACTACTGATTTTTGGCTGCTTCTTTCTTTATCCGCTGTTTGCGACCGTTAGAGGTGGTTTTTTTCACAGCGATGGCCGATTTACCTTTGCCTATCTTTGCGAGGTTTTTATCAATCCCATTTACATTCAATCCCTAAAAAATTCCCTCGCCATCGCGATGATGACGACGTTGGTTGCCCTTGCCCTTGCCCTGCCGCTGGCATTTTTTTCCTGCCGCTATGAATTTCCGTTTAAGAAGGTGCTGTCAGCTCTTGTTTTGACGCCTATGATACTTCCGCCATTTGTCGGCGCCATCGGCGTTTTAAAAATTTTTGGCTGCCACGGAGTGCTCAATGCGTTCCTCTACAAACTTGGCATTTTTTCCTCCCTTCCCACCATTGATTGGCTGGGGCGGTATAAATTTTGGAGCATCATTGCCTTCGAAGCGCTCAATCTCTATCCAATCCTCTACCTTAACATTTCCGCGGCCATGGCCAACATTGATCCCGCCATGGAGGAGGCCGCTGCCAATCTCGGCTGTGCCGGACTAAAGCGCTTTTTCAAAATCACACTGCCCCTCACTTGTCCCGGTGTCTTTGCGGGACTCACGCTGATCTTTATTTGGTCATTTACCGAATTGGGAGTTCCGCTCATTTTTAGCTATGATCGGGCTCTTCCGGTACAAATTTACAGCATGCTGCGGGAACTGGGAAACAATCCGTTTCCCTACGCATTGGCCACCGTGGTATTGCTGGTTTCTGCGTCCTTCTACCTTATAGGGAAAAAATTTCTCGGTCGTGAAAACGTAGCCATGCTGGCAAAGGCTTCCCATGGAAGCACATTTCGCCATGTGAGCTTTGGGAAAAAATTGTTTTGCACCACATTCTTTTTTGTCGTTGTCGGCCTATCCCTGCTTCCGCACCTCGCTGTCATCGCCTATTCCTTCTCCAATGACTGGTTTGGTTCTCTTCTGCCCAATTCCTGGACGTTTCAAAACTACATATCGGCGCTCGGACATCCTCTTACCGTATCGGCTATTAAAAATAGCTTGATCTATGCGGGATTGGCAACATTTGGCGCAATTATTTTCGGCATGTTCATTGCATTTGTAGTGGCTCGAAGCCGCTTTTTTGGGGCGGGACTTTTGGATACGCTATCCATGCTGCCACTGGCCGTTCCTGGAATCATTATCGCCTTTGGATACCTGGTTATTAGCCAAAAGGGACACCTGTTTTTTTGCCTCAATCCCATTAATGATCCAACCATATTGCTTGCCATTGCCTATGGAATTCGCAAGTTGCCATTCATGGTGCGCGCCGCCGTCGCCGGCTTGCAGCAGACGAGTGTAACCTACGAGGAGGCGGCGGCCAGTTTGGGGAGCCGTCCCATCAATACCTGTTGGAAAATTACCCTACCACTTATCTTTGGAAATCTGATTGCCGGTGCTCTTCTCGTATTTTCTCAGACCATGCTGGAAGTTTCCGACTCCATGATTATTGCCCAAAAGCAACAATTTTATCCCATAACAAAGGCGATTTATGAAATGGTCAATCTGCTGGGCGATGGGCCATTCCTTGCCTGCGCACTCGGCGTCTGGGCTATGGCTTTTTTAGCAGTGACACTGTTTAGCACATCCCTGTTCATGGAGAAAAAAATTGGTGCTATTTTTAAAGTGTAGCGTTATTCCGCTCCAATGTGGGTAATTTGCGAAACATCCGTTGCGAGCGGGCGGTGCAGAAGGATTTTGTTCTGTGCTTCGGCGGCGAAATGTCTGAAAATTTCAATTTCTCAGACCCAGTTTTAATGTGGTGGCCATTGCAGTGGGCAGAAATGTCTTCTCTCGTGAGCATTTGCTGAAAGAATCGATTAAAAAATTTTAAATTTTGCTTGCAGTTTCTGGTATAATCAATCTTTCAATGATGCAATAGGGTTTGTTGTTTTTCTGAAAAATATTTTAAACTGACAAATCGCACATCGGAAGAGGTGTTCTATGAATAGTCAATTAACGCGACACAGGCCTGGATCCATATGGGAATTATGGACGCTTTCGTGGCCGCTGGTCATCGCATCAGCAGCAAACATGCTCATGCTTTTTGCCGATCGAGTTGTAATGTCAAAATATTCTTCCATTGCCTACCAATCTCTAACGGGGACAGCCACATGGTGGTGGGTATTCTACTGTACTTTGCTCAACATTGCATTGATTGCCGATGTATTTGTTGGCCGATACAATGCATCCAAGGAATACAAGAAAATCGGATCCGTCATCTGGCAGACACTTTGGTTTTCTGCCGCTACGTTTCCATTTCTCATAGCCATTGCCATTTGGGTGGCTCCGTATCTATTGGCGGAAAAGCTGCGCGAATGTGGGCTATCCTACATGCGTATTCTTTTGGTCAGTACCCCGATTTCCGTTGCTGCAGCGGGTGGATTTGGCGCATTTTTTACGGGCCAAGGAAAGACGCGCACCATCCTATACATCGCCGCTGCCTGCAATGTCATCAACATTCTACTAGACCTTCTCTTCGTCTTTGGATTTGGCCCATTTCCTGAGCGAGGTGTGACGGGAGCTGGCATTGCAACGGCACTTACGCAAATTATCGAATTTGCGGCTTTCGCTGCCATCATTTTTCGGAAAAAAAATGCAGAGAAGTATGGAATATTTAAGTGGCGCTTCGATGGAAAAATCATTCGTCAACTTCTCCACATTGGCCTTCCAAATGCCGCCGATTGCTTTATCAACGGCATTTTGTGGAGCTGTCTCATTCAGGTGGCAGCAATGCAGGTTAGCCATGAGCAATTTTCCGTTTTTTGCATATGCCATTCCATCTTTTGCCTGCTTTTTTTCTACAGTGAAGGAATTGGCCAAGGAGTAGCCATTGTTCTATCCAACGCCTATGGATCGCGAAATTGGCAAATGGCACGGTCCAATACCCACTCGTGGACTTATCTAACACTGATTGCTGCGGTGGCATCGTTTTTCATATTGGTTATCTATCCTGATCCCATCGTTTCCATGCTGCGACCATCCGATTCTGTAATTTCTCCATCGATCCTATTTCACATGCTTATTTTGATGTGGATTTGCTTTGTGATGGAAAGCTATGCCTTCAATTTGCGCATGGGACTAACGGCATTTGGGGATACCCGTTTCATCATGTTTGCCAATTGTCTGTGCTACAGCATATTTTTCGCGATACCCGGCTACATTGGCCTTTACATTTACCATGATGTACGAGTTGTTGGAATGGCTTGGGCGGCCTGCTATACGGCATTGAGCATCATTTGCTTTCCCCGCTTGCTACGAAATTTTCGCATCAAGGAAAATTCCGCAAAGAAGCTAAAATAAATGCCCAATGACAAGTGAGTAGTAGGAATTTTAGGCATTTTTGACAAAAATACCTGGTGGGGAATGGCAAAATTTCTTACGGCCGGTTGCCTCTTTCTGCAAAATCCACACTCATTTTGGTATTTAAGAGGAAGATGAAATTTCTGCCGTTCCCGCAATGCCATCCCAAATTTCCTTATCTTTCTCGGTAAAAGTATTGCAATAGACAGTGATATTTGTATCCTCTAGTATATCGAATACATCCTTAAAAATTTCCAAATAAATATCGGATGAATTTTCATATATGCCGGCACCAATTAGCGTAAATGCGATGGAAACTGGTTTCGGGGGCGTTGATTTACCTTGCTCTGCCCTCCAGACGGCCTTTGCTGCATAGGCGAGGGATAGATATTGTTTCCTATCATAATTAATGCACAATTTCCTAAACTCATTTTTTTCATCACCCTCTTCTAAATTTGCATTGCCGCCGTGTAGGGAGGATGTGCACGCGTACATATTCATATTTCCTTCCTCATCCACGTAAATGTTGGGTAGAATGGCGGTTTTGCCGACATTTTTTCCAAAATTTTCATTAATTTTCTTCATTATATTTCACCGATTCCCCTTTATTGTGCTCAGCCTAAATGTTACTTGACTTTTATCCAGCTCTATATTACCGGATCTATTTGTGTTTAGGTCATTAAAGCCCTTCACAGCCGATGGCGGCGGATTCTTAGCGTGACATGCGTGCCATCGAATGCATGCAAAGGTGAAATTGTCCGGTCCCAGGGAACTGCTCGGACCTTGGCTAGGGTCGTAGAAGTGATTTCGAAAATCTTTTCTTCCATCTACGCCATTATCTCCCCAATTCATTTCATTGGCTCCTTGAATGATTTTAATGTCTTCTTTCATGAGAAAACTCAGATTGCTTCCGGGGGCATTGTTTAGCATTACAAACTTTGATCTATTTTCATTTTCGGGTTTTTTCTCAGGTGAAGCTATCTCTTCGGTCCGGTTTTCCAATACTTCCACCGATGAACCAATTCCGTTCATTGCAAGACTTTTCAAATCATTCATTGATTTTGGTTGGAGAAAATTTGGATTTCTTGCGACAAATTTCCTTACTGTACTGTTAAATGCAGCGTAGATGGGATGGGCTCGCTGGGTTTTATCGTCGAAGCAGTTTGCCAAATATCTAATATGGCGCATGTAATCTGGAAAGTTCTTTTCAGTTTTATCTCCATCATTTTTATATATTTTATCATACTCCGGCCTATATTTTTATTTTTTTTGCCATTATTTACGGGAGCTGTTTCAGCTTTTCTCATGCGCATAAATGGACATGCCTTGGCAAGCTTCATGAAACTTGTATTAAATTCTTTTAGTGTCTGAAGGGTTTCATTCGGAGCACTGGCACTTGACCCAAATATATCCAATTGATTTTTCTGATTTAAAATCTTTTCGAGTTCTGCGCAAGCATTTGCAAAATCTTGCAAAGCCACATTTTTTTTAATGTATGAGATTGGCACATGCCTGGATTTTTTTCTTCATACGTTTGTGTGTACTTCATAATTTCATCACTGAAATTATTTGTATTCCATAATATTATATCATGATTTGCGGAAAGAGGCGCATACTTTTTTTTTCTTCTCTTTCGAAACATTGTAATAGCAGAATGTATCAAAAGCGATCCCAAAATGGCCGAGAGGATTATAAGCAAAACGGGTTGCGCACATACCGCTATCATTCCAAATATTATATCCGCAATACAAAATACACTAACACTTATTAGGGCAATTCCAATGCAAGCCGTTGTTACTCTATGTCGCATACTAAGTGGCTTAGATTCAGTGTTCCCGGTAGGGCCGTCAATCTGTAACAAGTGCGGATATGATGAACCACCAACCCTACCTGAGTGTAGGACAAAATTTTCAAAAAGCAATGGGGAAATTTTTTTAGATCGACCGATCAAATTGCATTCATCTACTTTCCTTCCGTGTGGATTTGCAAATCATCCCTGTCCATGTCCACCTCAATGTAGCTTTCGCCGGCGTTTTTCAATTCCTCCACCCAGCGGAGAATTTCCGCAATGGGTTCCAGCAATTGGGTCGGGATAAATTCCATGATTTCGGCCGTATCCATCAGCGCATGGGCGAGAGGGATATTGCGCATAATGGGGATTCCTTCGGACCGGGCAATGTCCATCATTTCCTCCGCCAATCTTCCCTCCCCCTTGGCAAGCACAACGGGCAATGGAGTGATGGCCTCTTCATAGAGTATGGCAACGGCCAGGTGGGTTGGATTGGTGATGAGGGCCGAAGAGCGCTTTGTTCGCTGGGCCGGGGCTTCATTCATCATTTCCTGGTGAATTTGCCGGCGTCGGCTTTTAATTTCAGGCGATCCTTCCATTTCCTTGTATTCGCGCTTAATTTCGCTCTTTGACATCATCATTTTTTTGATGTAACTTTTCCGTTGGTAAAAGATATCAACGACGGCAACCACCACATAGGCAAAAATAACCACATAGGAAAATTTTTTCATCACGGGGCCGATGAATGCCATGAGGCCCTGCACGCCGGCATAGGGTAAGAGAATCATGTCTCCTAGGCTATCCCGGATGAGGCGATAGATGAGAATTCCGAGGAAGAGTACTTTAAGGAGTGACTTTAAAAATTCGAAAAAGTTTTTTTTAGAAAAAATCTGCTTAAATTTTTCGATGGGATTTAGTTTTTTTATGTCCGGCTTGATGGGTTCCATGGAAAATAGTGCACCTACCTGCATAAAGCCTCCAGCGACGGCAAAGGCCATGACAATTCCAATGATAGGTAAAAGTAAGTGAATGAGCTTTTGCATGCACCAATCAATTATGGATCCCAGGCCCTGTGTAAATGGGGCATTGAAAAATGCGATTGAGCAAATTAAGAATTCTTTCAGCTCGATCACAACTCCATTCCAAACCATGCCAATGTAAAAAAAGATTCCTACCAGCAATAGCGTTGATGTGAAATCTTTGCTGTAGGCAACCTGTCCCTTTTTGCGCGCATCGCGAAGGCGCTTGTGGGTTGGCATTTCTGTTTTTTCTTCGCTGCTTTCGGCCATGGTAAACTATCTCCAGAATGTTCGGAAAAATTCAAGCGCGCGACTTTGTTCAAAAAAGTAGGGTGTGAAAAAATCCATGAGAAATGAGAAAAGAAGAATGAGAAAAAGCGAGGAAAGGCCGCTCTTGATGCCCATGGAAAGGAAAAAGACATTCAATTGTGGAGCAAAGCGATTGACCATTCCGAGTCCGAATTCTGCGAGAAAAAGCGCGAATAGAATCGGACCCACAAGGGCAAAGACGGTGTACATGTAATCGCCGATAAAGCGGGTGAAAAATGCGGCGATCGGACCATTGAAGGATGGAATGAATGAAAATATGGGCCAAACCGCATAGCTTTGATAGAGTATTTCGAGTAAAAAGCGAAATCCACCGCTGAGAAAAAAAAGTAGGAGAACAATTTGCACAAAAAAGTCAGCCATAACCGTTGTCTGGCTCTCGTTGAACGAGCTGAATAGGGACGCTGCTGAGGCACCCCTCTGCACGTCAATGAGATTCCCAACGCCCTCGGCGACGAAGAAAATGAAGCTGGCAAGAAATCCAAGGATGACGCCAATGGCCACCTCCTTCGTGGTAATCAGTAAAATCGTTCCGATAGGAATGTTGGGGTTAGCATACTCCGATGAGAAAAATGGAAAAATAAAAATGGTGATGCCGAGAATCCAGGCATTTCGACCCATGCCCATTACATTTTTTTTTCCAAAAAATGGAATGACGGAAAACATGGCAGCGGTGCGAACCAACCCGAAAATGAGGCTAATAAAAAATCCCCTAGACTGGAAAAGAAAGCTGATCATGGCAAAATTTTTGGAAACGTAATCAGTGAATCATCGTTGGGAAATAGGAGAAAAGATACCGTGTAAATTGCATGATCTCCGAGCCAATCCAGCGGGCCGTGATTAGCAAGACGATGACGACGGATATCAGTTTCATAGTAAATCCAAGAGTTTGTTCCTGAATTTGAGTAAGTGCCTGCAGCAGGCTGACCAGTAGGCCAACCGCGGTGGCGACGAGAATGGATGGCAGCGACAGGATGAGAATTAACATCATGGCGCGCACGCTAAAATCTAGGACAATACTATTTTCCATGGCAGTGGGCGGCATTCTTAGGAAAAAAAATACCTTTGCAAATATTATCTGAAAATTCCCTTGCGTTTTCTTTCCTGTTTCATTACACTGGGTCATGATGAAGTCGGATAGAGTAAAAGGCGTAGGTGTGGAAGTGGTGAAGCTAACCGGAAGCGAACGATGTCCTTCGAGGGATAGCGATGCAAATGCGGTAACAAGCAAAAGTTACTGCATTTCTTTTAAATCCAACAGCGAAGATATGTTTTTCATCGTGCGTGGCGAGCGAAAAAAGGAATGCAATTTAAAAATGAACAACCGTCAAATTTCGTGCGGGAAAATTGCAAAAATGTACATTGAGGAAAGGTTTAAGTCAGAAAATGGGGCCATGAGTTTTTTTAATATAAAAAAGGCACTCCGCAACATTTATCCTGCCAGCGAATATCAAAAATTTGTCAAGACTCTTACTAGAGAAGATATTACCAATATAAATTTTTACTACAAAAACACAGATAATAAAATAGAAAAGTATAGACTAGGCGATAGTGCTTTATTCGATATATTGAAAGAGATAGCCGATGGAAAATGCGGAGCAAAGCAAGATAGCATTGGGTTTTTTCTAAAAGGCACCATTAGTAATAGCGATGGAAGAAAGAAAGAAGATCCATCAAATGGCTACGTTATTTATTGTCCGCATGATACAAATATGTCAAATGCGATTAATTGTGCAATTGGTAATTTATCAAAAGATGAATGCAATGTATATCGCTTCACAAACGATGGAATTGCAAATAAAAAAATTAACGAAAAAAAAGAAAATGGAAAAGATTGGGCCATAGCGCACATTCGGAAGGAAACAGTTGCCATAATTATAACATCCATCACGGGAGGGTTATCCATCGTGAGCGTTACGCTCGGATCAATGCTTGCTACAATAATTATCATCGGATGTTGTATTTTAATCATTGCTATAACATTTATTATCAATTCTATGATTGATCGTCATAATGCCAATAAAGATTTAGCAACTTAGTCTCGCGTAAGAGATTGAAAATATTTTACTTGCCAATGCAATTATGTCTGACAATTTTTTGAAGATCTTTTGCTCATAATCTAATGAATATGCTGTATTTAAAAGCTATGTTATTTCCATGTATTGGGATGATTAATGCGCTGTAATAAATTTATTGCAATAATTTCTGTGATAACTGACTTAGAAATACAACGTTATTTCAATCTTCATCTATAAGTTCTATATTTACTATTCTCGTGAGTAGGTATTTAATTCGGAATAGGGATTCCCGGTCAATGGATTCTTTATTTCTACTTAAACAAATCATAGCTTCACTGCCAACGAGTTCAAACCTTTGAAGAAATTCGAAAATTTCAGGCAGAACTTTTTGTTCCGGTATTTCGTCGGTTGCGCAAAAAATTTCCAATCCCCATCCTAAGACGTTCCAGCTTTGGTTGTATGCCATCTGCGTAGATTTTCTCGGCTTTGCCCTTAATGTTACTAAATGTGTCGATAATTTTATGTATCATTTTTTCCTGTTATTACTGCGCCAATAAAAATTCTTTCATGCGTTCTATTTTTCGCTTAGAGAAATTAGCATCAGCAATTTCGCATAATATGTATTTAACTTTATTTAGTAGTATTGGTTTATTCGGCGTATCATAGACATTTCTAATGCTACCAATATCTACATCATTTATAATATTAAGTTCGCGGAAAAAACCAAAAATCTCATCCATAATTATTGCATTATTATCGCCATTACTTTCATTGGGATTGGGTAAGTCTTTAATTTTGTCGAGAAGAATTGAAGCCTTCATTATGACATTTGGGTCAGTGAATTGATTGCCTCCAACGTAGCATGTAGCCATCCAGCATGCTGATCCTGCCAGTGAGGCAATGAATGCGCAAATGATGAGTGCTGGGATAATTGGTAATAGGCTAAAGTGCATTATGATTGCTATCAAAATCAATCCCACAATGAGGGCAGCGGCGACGGAATTTAAAATTATTCGACCCACATGTTCCATCACCATTTCTTTGGCTTTTACATCAGTGGCGGCGCTTTGTTTGCCGATCATTGTTGCGAAAATATGATTTTTGCAAATTTTTGCCGCGCATTCAAAGTTAGAAATTCCCACCTTCAATCGTTCAGCTTTACTGACAATATCATTAAAAATTTCTTTCGACTTCGTTTGAAATCCATTAAATGCACTGGCAAATTTATCATGAATTCTTCTATCCATACTTTACTCCTTCCAGGTCTAGGTTCAATATTGTATGGGCTGAAAAGTAATTGTCAACGGTGAAAATTTTCAACTAAATTACTCGATATTTATGAAAAGGATTGTATTCATGTGTATTAGCGGAAGTAAATTAGCATCTCTTTCATTGGTTTGGAGAAAATCCGTTGCGGTTACTGGACGTTAAAATTGTACAAAAGTAGATGATCACACTATTCCGCAACGCATATCATTATTTTGTGTTTTTCTAATTTGCCATGTAGGATATTTGCAATTTTGAAATTGGAAAATTCTAAGGATGATTAATGAAACAGAAAATTGTTCTATAGAGCCTATTGTTTCCACGCTAGTTAGACTTAGTGTGTACAATCTTTCAAATGCAGAATTAAGAATCACTATGTCGTCGCCAAAAATCGCAAACGTGTGAAGCCCTGACGGAAGTGTCTCTATTGTTCCATTCGCCGTTACATTTTCAAATGATAAGCAATTGGGATTAGGCAGATTATTTTCAAATAACTGCGCATTGAGTTGCGGGCCGTTTTCTTCTTTATATTTTACGGCAAAATATGTAATGGGCGGTGGTAAGTAAATTATACCGATTGCGGATTTTATAATCAATGAATTCTCTAGTGCAATCAAGTAAAGGTGATTGTTTATTGCTGGAACTAGCTGAAAGTGGTATATTTTTGAACAATTCCGCTATTTTCTTATCACACTTCGCTTGAATCTTATCAATTGGATCGTTTTCCGCAGCGCGGGAAATGGCACTTGGCTGAGCGAAGTCTTGGCCGAGTGAAGAGTCAGTGCTTTGGGTAATTGCTTGGTCAGGCGGAGGAGCGTCCGATGGAGCGATGGGAGGCTTACTGGGCTGTTTTCAAAGTAAAGATATGATATGATCGCGCCAATTATCGTAGATACAATGATTCTGAGGAATGCGGATAGGAGTGGCACGGATAGCGGAGTTGTCAAAAAGTGCATAGCGGTTGCGATGGGCATAAATGCACACGGAGCACAAATAACAACGATAATGCTAGATGATCGGAATAAGCAATGCAACGGAAATGTAGACAACATTTCTTGCGGCCATCCTCGATCTGCAGGTGGCATATCCACTTGAAACTTCGGCTAAATCTCCTTCCACTTGTCCCTCTTTGCATTAAGTTCGAATAAAAATTCGCTTTTTACAATGAAACTTACGCGAATCGCAAAATTCTCGAAAAGCTTTTGTCGAAAAATTTTTCCTGGCCGCAAAAAGCGTTGCGTGGCAAAAAAATTGGCTTGCCGATGTCGACAAAAAAGGCTTCAGGGAAGATATGAAAAACCAAACCCTGAAGTTGGTTGCACTGCTTGTCCGCATTGGCAACGGGTGTAAGAAAAAATGACTGCCGTGTTACGGAAATGTGGCCGTCCAAGTAAATTTTTTCCCGACGAAATTATACCGATCTATGCAGGATTTATGCGCTCAAAAGTGCGCAATTTTAAAGCCTTTTACAAAGGAATACACAGAATATTTTTGCGCCCATTTTTCCCAAACATGCCTTCCTATATAGCTTTTTTGAAGCAATTAAAGAAGCAATCAAAAAACCTCTTGGGCTTGATTACAAACAAGCGGTGGCAGATGCGAAAAAGGTCAAAATTTTTACATCGATTCAATGCCTTTACCCATTTGCGGGGACGTGCGCAGTAAGGCGCACAAGGTTTTTGACGGCATGGCTTGATGAGCGCACTCTTCTACAGGCGCAAAATTTGGACTAAAAATGCACCTCGTGGTGGACAGGAATCAGAAGATTAGAAATTTTGTCCTAAGTGTGCACGATGTCAGCTGCGCCGAAGAAGTGCTCAAAAAACGCTCCCTCGTTGGGACTGTAATCGGAAAATTTAAGAATTTTTTTTTGGGCAAAATTATCGCGCTTTCGTTCGCCTAGAGCCGTATTCTCAGACATTTGTGCGGATGCCTTAGCCGTAAATTTACGGGTTAAAACCGGTGAAAGAATTTTGCGATTTGCGTTGAAACTTTTCATTCGCCGAAAAAATTTTCCACCAGTAGGTGATTTGCTGTTAATTTTAAAAAGGCTGTTGCGCCCGCCCGAAAAAGAATTTAGAGGATGGCGATGATTGCGTCCGTTCAATGCTTTTTGCAAAAGCATCGCCGTTGGCTGTTTGTGGCACTGCTATTCATTATCGTTGTGCCATTTGTTTTTACCATCGGGGCCTCACCCGGCATTGGCGGTAACGGCGGAGGCAAAAGAAAATATTTTTTTGAAATCAATCTTGGCGATCGCCGTGCCGTCGAAGATTTGCAACGGCAAACGTTTGTTAGTCTCTATCTCAATGGGGCTAGCGAGGCGTCCATGGAGCAGGCTATGTGCCATCGCGCCCTTTGGCTATGGGTAGCGAACCGCCTGCAAATCCCGCGGCCCTCGGAAGAGCAATTTGATGCATTCCTCCGGGATCGTCCTGCTTTCCTTGTGAATGAAAAATTTTCCCAGAAGAAATACGGAGAATTCTTGGATGCATTGGAGCGGAATATGGGACTATCGGAGTCATTGGCCAGCAGAGTGATTGCCGACGATTGGCGCATCAATCTTCTCGTTGTCGCTCTCTCTGCGATGAATTTCACACGACCCATCGAAGCGTCCATTCAAATGCAACAGATGCAAACGGAATGGTCCGTGGACGTGGCAACGGTTCCGCTTAAAAATTTCAATCCATCCGTGGAGGTGAGCGAAGATGATCTGCGGCAATATTTTGAATCCCACCATGGTAAATTTACTACTGAAGAGAAAATTGCATTGAATTGCGCATTTTTCCCCGTGGATGCGTCCGCCGTTCCGTCCCCAAGCGACGGCGAATTGAAACTATTTCGCGAGGCCAATGGAGAACTCTTTGATCTCAATGGGATTGGAGGGAAAACTTCACCGCAAGAGCGCTCTGCCGTGGAAAAAATTTATCGCCAACGGCAGGGAGAGGCGCTGGCGCGCGAGCGGGCTAATAACTTTCTCGAATTAATTTGTCGAAATTCTCCAACAGTCAATGATTCGCGCCTGGCTGCATGGACTGAAAAGGCGGGAGGCAATTGGCGAAATATCGGCGAAGTATCCATCGAAAAGCCATCTGCGATTCCGACCATTCTTTTCCATAGCTGGGAACAGCTAGCAAAGTTGACCGATGAAAATTTTTTTTCCGATCCCATCAGTGATCAATCCGGCATCTATATATTTTTTTTACGAGAACGTATTCCTCCGCAGCTTCCCTCATTCGATGCGGTGCGCCATTCCGTGGAAGAGTGTTGCAAAAATCGCATTCGAATTGGGCTATTTACTAGATATGCCCAGGAAATACGCGAAAAACTAGTAAATTCTTCGGCGAATTCGGCAGCATTCACCTCGCTAGCCAAAGGTGTTTCCTGCGATGTGCAGCACTTCCATTGTGTTTCTCAATTGGAGCTTGCGGAAAAAGTTGGCGCAGGGTTGTGCGGCGAAATTTCTAAACTTTCCTCGGAAGAAATTTCTCCATGCATTTCTGAAAAACCCGATATGAAAATCATTTTCGTGCGTGATAAATCGGTGCCTGTCCCGGATGCCATTCCGCCGGAAACGCTTTTTGCCACCTACGCAAAAGATCGAATACATACCTTACAAAGTTTCATAGGTCAATTCGCTGCGGAGATGATATATCGCGAACTAAGGTAAAAAGTGACGAAACTTCTCCGGCCAATTGCGGCAAAATGTGTCCTTTTTATTCAAATTTTTTGCCGATGAATTGGCCGAATTTAGGTGGGTCGTTTCGGTAAGTCTTTATGAGAACGCCGTTTGCAAATATTTCGCAATAGGGAATTGAATTAAAATTAAAGTGATTTCATGATTGCCTGAGGCAAGAAAATTTCTAGAGTACTAGCCATGGCGCCCGATAAAGGAAAGTCTGCCGGCAGTATGCCCCTGCTTGGAGCAGAGGAAGAATGGGAGCTGCTCTTAAAGATACGCACGGGGGATATGAATGCTCGAAAGAGGGTCATCTTGGCAAATTCGGGTCTCGTATTCAAGTGGGCGCACCACTACAAATATTTTGGAGTTCCACTGGAAGATCTTATCCAGGAAGGACAGCTTGGACTAATTCATGCCATTGATCGATTTATTCCAACCGGTGAAGCGCGACTAAGCACCTATGCAACTTGGTGGATACGGCACTACATTCGCCGCGCTATCGCCAATCAATCTTGCCCATTCCATGTTCCGACGCCCATTTTGGCCTCCATTTGCCGCCTGCGAAATTTGTCCGAGCAGCTTAAGGCGCAGCTCAATAGGGAGCCCTATTTCGAGGAGCTTGCCAAAGAAATGGGATGCTCTGTGACCCACGTGCAGACCCTAAAGCAAGCCAATGCGAGCACCATGGCACTCCATGAATGCTATGGTGGTGATGGAGTGAATGAGGGAACTTCCATAGGAGAACGCATTGCTGATGATAGCCAGCCAACGCCGCTGGAGTATTTGGTCCGAAATACCCTTGCCAGCGACATTGAACAGTGGTTTCTTTTGCTTTCAGAGAGGGAGGTAAAAATTTTACGGATGCGCTATGGTCTCGGAGGTCAAATGCCACTTACATTCGAAGAGATTGGAAAAAATTTGTCTTTAAATCGCGAACGCGTGCGCCAGATTGCACAGAGTGCCCTGAAAAAAATCCGAAAAGTATTTTAAAATTTATCCATCGAAACTTGTATTTGCCGCGATTTTAAAAAATAAAAATTTTCTTGAATTCCATCAAATAAATCCGATGATGCGACTTGTTCTCCATGTGGAGAGTTCGCAGGAAGTGCAAAACACATAAATATCTTCTTTAATCAGTAAAGACGCAAGTCTCTTTGCAAGATAGCTCGCTTCGCACATGGATGTGTGCGTTGCAGCAAAGTAAATTAACGTATTCTTACCGCTATGACAACTTTTTCACAATCGCCAAACATTCCCGGGGAAAATACCGAGGGAATGGAAATAGGAACTTCTGCCAACGGTGGCGATGAATCTCCCATATTCATCGACGATATCGCAGCACGGCAGAGGGAGCGCAGCGCAGCGCGCATGCGGCGCGAACAGACGGAATCGGAAAGGGCCACCACTGAGATGCCCGCGCGGGGCCGAAAGTCTCGCGGGCGGCAGTCGGGGGGAGCGCACGGAAGGAATAGTGATTCCGCCGAAATGGGTGGAGATCCACTTTTATTGGACGGAGAAAAGGAATGCTTAACGCGAAATTCCGATGATCCATCTGGCTCCTTTGCTTCCCGCGGTGCCAAGGAGGAGGGAATGGCCGGCACTAATTCAAGGCAGCGAAATTTTTCCCGATCTCCGCAGCAAAATTCCGCCCAGCGGCATTCAGCTGCGGCCAATTCTCGCAGTTCTTCCCAGTGGCCGGCATCTTCGCGGCGGGAATCCGGCGCCGCAGCACCGCAGAGTTGTCCGCAAATTGCAGCCGCAAGGCGAAAGCTTCCCTTTGATTCGCTGAGGGAGTGGGATCGCATTCGCTCAGTGCAGTCCATAGAAACGTTGGGCATGGAATTTTTTTCCGATGAAATACCGATCAATTTCAATGAGATCTATGGCCTTAGCAATGCTCAATTGCATGAGCTAGCCGCATCTTTGAGTGGAGAAGAGGAGGGGGTGCGTACCGGCCAGCGCAAGCGGGTCTTGCACGGTTGCTTTTCGCGGGCACAGGCCAATTGTACTCCCATAGAAGTAAGGGGTCTGTTGGCCATGCTTTCCGATGGCAATGGCTACCTTACCTATGGCGTAGATAACTATCAGGCCAGTGATTTCAGTGTTTTTGTGCCGCGATGCCTCATCCGAGCCAATGCCCTCCGCCGCGGTCAACAATTGCAAGTGCATGCAGTCTACGTAAATCACATTCCCCATGTGATTGCCCTATGTGCCGTGAAAATTGTAAGCGTGATGGGAAAACCGCCACAGGATGCGGCACTGCTTCCGCAATTTCATGACCTTATTCCCTACTATCCAACGGAGCGCATTCTTCTGGAGTCGGCGACGGCCGATGCGAATCAAAATCTGTCCATGCGAATTATAGATCTCCTTTCGCCCATCGGCTTGGGCCAACGCGGGCTCATCGTTGCGCCGCCGCGCACGGGAAAAACCATACTACTTCAAGCCATTGCCAATGCCATTGCCACAAATCGTCCGGATGTGCATCTCATGGTGCTGCTCATCGACGAGCGGCCCGAGGAGGTGACAGATTTTCGGCGCATGTCTCGGGGCGAGGTGTTTGCATCCACATTTGATGAATACGCTGACAGCCATCTGCAGGTGGCGGAGATGGTCATAGAAAACGCACGGAGACGCGTGGAATGTGGCGAACACGTGGTGATCCTTCTGGATTCCATCACCCGGCTTGCCCGGGCCTATAATGCGGTCATGCCGAGCAGCGGTCGGGTGTTAACCGGAGGCATCGACGCCAATGCTATGCAGGGACCAAAGAGTTTCTTTGGCTCCGCCCGAAACATTGAGGGTGCTGGCAGCTTAACCATCCTCGGAACGGCACTCATTGAAACGGGAAGCCGCATGGACGATGTGATCTTTGAAGAATTCAAAGGAACGGGAAATATGGAGCTGTACCTGGATCGGGATCAGGTTGAAAAGCGTATCTTTCCGGCCATCAATCCCTGCAAAAGTGGGGTGCGCAAGGAGGAGCTGCTCTACCATCCGGATGAATTGGGACGAATTTACGCATTACGCCGAGTCATCGATGGTGTTTCCTACAGTGAAACCATGGCCATGTTCATCGAACGGTTGAGGCAGACGAAAAATAACGTGGAATTTCTCATGTCCGTTGGCATTTAGGGCAATGGGGCGCATGGGAAGATTATTTACATTTTTTCGATGTCTTACTGCCTGCTTTGCCGGAGCATGGCCCACACTTCCATGCGAAGGAAAGGCGGATCATGTCGTTTCAATGCAACAGTCCATTTTGCTTGGTGCCGTGCAGGGAATTTGCGAATACGTGCCTATTTCTTCGACGGCGCATTTGCTATTCGCTGAAAACTTCATGGGTTTAGTAGATTGGGATCGCGGCCTTCGGGATGCCGATTTGGTCACGGCGAATTTGCCGGCTTCGATTGACTGCTACAATCTGGTTATTCAGTGGGGGTCCATACTTGCGGTTGCCGTTTTCTTTCGCCGGCGTCTTGGGAAAATTTTCCTTGGAATTTTTGGCCGTTCCCAGGAGGGGCTTTGGCTCCTAGTAAATCTGTCCATTGCTCTTTTCCCCACCGCCGCTGCCGGCTTTCTACTGGCCGATCGGCTGCAAATTTATCGCCGATCTCCGCATTCCATTGGAACGGCATTGGCCGTGGGAGGTATCTATCTTTTGCTGCTGTGCGCATACTTGCGCCGCAGAAAATTTTCAGGCAATGCCATCGAAGGGATGACCTTTGAGAAAAGTTTAGCCATCGGTTTCCTCCAATGCCTTGCCCTATTTCCTGGCATGAGCCGCTCGCTGATGACCATTACCGGCGGATTGTTGCTTGGGTTTTCTCCCGCCGCTGCCTTGGAATTTAGTTTTTTATTAGGCTTTGCGACCCTGTGTGCCGCATTGATTTATCAAATTTTCGGGGGACATTTGTATGGCTTTGATTTCTCTTGGCTCTTTCCTACGATACTGGGATGTGTGGCGGCATTTCTGGCGGCTATTTTTTCCCTGTGTATTCTCATTTACCTATTGCGTCGCCGGCTCTTCTGGTCCATGCTGTTTGTGTTCGGCTTGTATCGTATTGCCGCCGCGGCCGGTATCTTCCTAGGCGGCATTTCTCACTAAAATTTTTTAACATTGTCTTTTCACTTTGGTGATTTTAGAAAAGTATTTCAAGCGATGAAGCACTACTTGCATGCCTATTGGCGCATAAATTATATCAAAAGTCCGCGGAAGGAGCGTGGTTCGCCATTCATGGAGGCTTTTCATTCGGCTGATCCCCAAAAGCATTTGCTTCTCCACAGGAATTCCCTTAGCTTTATTCTCATGAATCGCTATCCATATAATGCGGGACATTTGCTGGCGTTGCCTGCACGGGAAGTGTCCGATTTCGACGAATTGACGGAAGAAGAGCAGGCCGCCCTTTTCGGCGCAGTAATTCGCGGGCAAAACATACTGAAGCGAGCCATGCAGCCGGAGGGATTTAATGTCGGATTTAACATTGGCAGCGCGGCTGGCGCTGGGATTCCAAAGCATCTACATGCTCACATTGTTCCCCGCTGGAATGGAGATACCAACTTTATGCCCGTGGTCGGTGAAACAAAAATATTGCCCCAGGCACTGGAAGCGCTCTATGCGCAGTTGCTGGCAGTTGTTTCCGAGGAGAAGTGAAATCCGATGAACTTTTTTATTCAGTGGATCTCGAAATTATTCCATATATTTCGTCGAAAAAAAGGTTCCATTGCTGCACCAGCGGTACGGGAAGAAGGTTTGATTGGGCGGGAATTGCATATTGCTCGATTGGCGATCATCGCCTTTCCCATTGCCGCTGCCATTGCGGTGATATGCTTTTCCGGAAAACCATCTCTTCGCATCCACATCGTTCCAGGGCAGGTCCTTGACACTCCCATACATGCGGAAATTGCCTTCCAGTATGAAAGTGCCGTTCAGACAAATCGCCTGAGGGAGCGGAAAGGGCAGCGAATTGCTCCCATTTATAAGGTCGATCTGAATCGATTTAATCTTTTCAGGGAACAGATCACTCTCTTTGCCGAAGAATTGGAATCATTTAACGTAAAATTATCGGAAAAGCCGACGGATTCAAAGGCCCGCATGTCGGCAATTATTTCATTTTCGAAGGACATCAATCAGCGCTACACATTCCGCGTCGATCCCAAGGATATTTCAACAATTTTAGCCAATTCAAATGCGCAGAAGCGTACCTACTACTGGGGTGAAGGCATGGAAATTTTGAACAGCATCATGGAATTGGGTGTCATTGATTCTTCCATGCAATTGCAGTCATCCAGCTCCATGAATTACTTCATGGACGTTGACGTGGCGGGGAGAAATGGACAGCAGAAACTTAAAACCCAGGAGGAGGCACTCCTCTACTTGCGCATTCATTTGGGGGCTCTGGAGGAAGAGCGCAACGGAACCAATTCTCTTTTTCATATCCTTAGCCAAGGAATCCATCCAAACCTGACCTACGACCGTGAAAAAACCGAGGAAAAACGTGCATTTGCCGGATCACTTGTGACACCGGTTCTGGTTGCCGTCGACGTGGGGGACGTTCTAATTAATGCCCATACCCACATCACGTCCGTTGACTATGAAAAATTGCAAGCCTATCGCTATGAATTGCGCAAGCAATGTCGACATATTTGGGGAATTGACCATGATATTTTTCGGCACTTCATCCTTGCATTTGCCATTATTTTCAGTTTTGTCACCGCATTCTCTCTCGTTTTAATTTACCGGCGAGGCAGGCAAAACTCACAAATGCACGGCGGTGCCATAGCGTTTTTCATTGCATTTTGGCTACTTAATCTACTTTCGCTGAGATTTTTGTCGGACTTTTGGGAAGCACCCTATTTCCTTCGGTTGCCAACGCTTTTCCAAATCCTTCCTCTCTTGACGCCCATTTTCGTTGGCACCATTCTCACAACATTGCTCCTTGGGTTGCTGGAAGGAATGTCCTACGGATTATTGTTGAGCATTTTTTTTGTGTTTATGATCGAAAAAAGTTCTGACTTTTTCATCATGCTTACCGGAATAATTATTCTAATTGCTGCCTTGTGCCGCAATATTTCGCACAAAATGCAAATACTGCGCGTTGGTGTAATTTCTGGCCTGTGCCTTGGCACCTCTAGTCTATTCCTTACCATATTTACCAATTCCGACCTTTCCGTAGCAATTGTGCAATTTTTCGGTGCCTTAGTTAGCGGAGTAATGAATGGATTGTTGGCCTTACTGCTTTTGAGTCCCTGCGAAAAAATTTTTCGCCTAATGAGTAATGTTAGATTGCAGGAATTGTCCGACTTTAATCACAAATTGCTGCGCCAGTTACAGATTTATGCCCCTGGAACCTACCATCACAGTCTCATTGTGGCAATCATTGCGGAGCAGGCGGCCAAGGCGGTGGGTGCCAATGCTCTACTCTGCCGCGTTGCTGCCCTCTTTCATGACGTTGGAAAGATTACCAAGCCGGAATATTTCATTGAAAATCAAACGTCGCACAATCCCCACACGGAAAAATCGCCGCGTATCAGCACGCTGATTATCAAAAATCACGTGCGCGAAGGTATGAAAATTTCCCAAGATGCGGGCATTCCGTGGGGAGTAATTCAGGTGATTGGCCAGCACCATGGGACCACGCTCATTCAGTACTTCTACAATAAGGCTCGGCAGCAGCAATCGGGAAGGTGCGGTGCCGATGGAGAGTGGGGGGGAGATGGATCGCCGGCGGATGTGGAAGAATCACTCTATCGATACGGGGGCCCGCGGCCGCAATCCATGGAAGCGGCCATACTGATGTTCGTTGATTCCTCCGAAGCGGCCAGTAGAACACTACAAAAGGCGACGCAGCAAGGCATTGAAACTCTAGTTGGCTCTATATTTAAGTGTAAAATTGAGGATGGGCAATTGGAAGAATGCCCCATCACTTATCAACAATTGCATCTCATTCAAAGGAGCATTGTCAGTGCGCTTACAAACATGCTTCACGCGCGAATTAGCTATGCATTTAATGGAAGCGAAGAAGATGAATCTGCCGCAAAAGAAGTGTAACAATTATTCGACTAAGAAAAGGTGAACGATGAAAAAATTGACCGCCATTGGCAGAGGTCATAGAAGATGAGGCATATGGTGTTTCTCTGCATTGATACTGCAACGGCCAGGACGCAGGTCGGACTTTTCGACGGAGTTTCCCATCGCTGGGTGGCATTTCGATGGGATTTCACGCCGACCGTTGAGTGTATGGATTTGCTCATTCAACGGACCCTGGAAGATGGAAAGCTTGCTTTAAATGACCTTGAAGGCATCGCCGCCTGCGCCGGTCCCGGTGGGCTTCTTGGACTGCGAATGGCTAAGATTTCAGTGGATGTTTGGAGAATTCTCACAGCAAAAGTGCCCATTTTTTCCTATAATGCATTGCATTTGGTTGCAGAAGATCTTCTCTTACAAAAAAAGGAAAACTTTGCCCTGTATGCGCAGATAAATCGCGAAAAATTCTATGTGCTTAGAGTAAAAAAAGGAAATTTTTCTCCGATTGCATTGGAAAACTTCCAAATTTGCGAAATGGAATATTATTTTCTACCCATCAACGGGGATAAAAATAATGCCCAACGGCTGCCTAAATTGATTTCATATGATCTGAAATTCATGGGAGTTGCCCTTGCTAAATCTATGGTGCAATTATCTTTTTGGGAAGAGTTTAGGCTTTGCGTTATTCTCAATGACTTTTCCGGCAGCGCCTAGGTTATGGTGCTTGTTTAATTTAAATAATGCATTAAAATTATGCAGTATAATACTAAGCCATTATTTCCGGCAATCCCCGCAGGAAAAAGAGAAATATTTCATTTTTCAGGATAATCCTTCGTCCGATCAGCTAATTAACCCAGATAGTAATCGTCCGCACGGCCAGACAATCGATCAGTCCGCTGGAACGGGGAGTCCTCTGTGCAGCCAACTAATTGGTCAATTTAATGGGACGAAAAGTGATTCAATCGACGAAATTCAGAAGGAGTGTGATGGGGAGATAGAAAGGTTACTCGAATGCATATCCATTGAGGATTTATCACTTTTGCTCAATTGCATAGAAGAAACCGTAGCAAGGATTCGAAACCAATATGAAGTAAATGAAATTGAAATCAATTTAATAAGGCAATTTCTTAGATTCCCAAATGCAAATTTCATAAATGTGCGAGAAATAGCATCATCTTGTGATCCAACGGCTATCAATAGTAGAGAGCTAAGCCTTAATGCATTTAGAGTAAGCGGAAATGCGACTAATATTTTATTGAATAAATGCAGTAATTTAACTATATTCATGTCAGATAAATCAGTTAACACTGGATATTTACCGCCGTCAATCACGAAGTTAATATTGGAATCAAGAGGTAATTTTATTGACATGTAGGTGCTTTGCGATAATCTGCCTAATCTTGAATTTCTATGCATTGAACGTGCTAGAATAAATGGCCCGGCGAAAACGCTTCCGTCGACACTGCGAAAGATTCATATCGTGGGCATTGGCATGCCATTTTCCAATTCGGCATTTAAAAATTTGAATGCACTTGAAGAGTCGGGACTTAACGGCGCAGGCGTAGAAGGAATCATCAAAACTTTACCGGCCACGCTTAGAAAGATTGACATTGAAAGCGGAAAAGTAAAGTTTGCCAGCTCAGTATTTGAAAATTTAAATGCACTTGAAGAACTGAAACTTATGGGAGTAAGCGCAGAGGGAGTCATCAAGACTTTACCAGCCGCACTTAGAGAAATTTCAATTCGAAATGGTGGAGGGATAACGTTTATCGACTCAGCATTCGAAAGCATAAGTGCCCTTGAGGAACTGAGACTTGAAGAAGTAAGCGTAGGAGGAGTTATTGCAAATTTGCCAGCCATGCTTAGGAAAATTGGATTTTTCGGCAAAAATATAGCACTTGACAGGGCGGCATTTGGAAATTTGGATACACTTGAAGAGTTGAATATATCTGACGATATAAATGTAGAGGGCGGCATTGAGTCTCTACCACCGGTTACGCTTAAGAAGGTGCGAAGGCGAAAATAGATTTCTGAGGCAAGTGAAAATTTCCCATGCAAAGGAATGCTTGCGATTGCGCGGACAGGCTATTTAAAAATTTTTGACATTGCAATGGGCGAAGCGATTGAATTCTCTGGGGATGCTTAGAAAAATTACTTGGAGGAACCCATGGAAAAAACGATTATTATTTTAAAGCCGGATGCCATAAGAAAAGGGTGCGTTGGGCTTGTTTTACAGCGCTTTGAAGATGCGAAATTTCGCATTGTTGGAATGAAAATGATGCAACTCAATGAGGCGGTTTTGAGGGAACACTACAGCCACCTCACCGACAAGCCATTTTTTTGCGAGATTGTCGACTTTATGAGTTCAACCCCCGTGGTTGTTGTTGCCCTTGAGGGAGTCAATGCGGTTGAGAAAGTTCGAAAAATGGTGGGACCAACGGACTCAACTCAGGCACCGAAAGGAACCATTCGCGGAGATCTCGGAAAGGATAAAAATCAAAACATTGTCCATGCGTCGGACAGTGTGGAGAGCGCAGAGAGGGAAATGAATCGCTTTTTTAATGCCGCTGAGCTGTTTGTAAAGGGGTAATTTTTGCGAAGCAGAGATTTCTGAAAACTGCCATGAAGTTTACCGGAGAAAAATTTATTCTCATTGCCGGGCCATGCGCCATTGAGAGCGAAGAAATTTGTATGCAGGTGGCCGAGAAGCTGAGTCGAATCCGCGGACAGCGCAGCGACTTGGAGATTGTTTTCAAAGGTTCCATAGACAAGGCAAATCGCTCTTCGGGGAAGAGCTTTCGCGGCATTGGAATTGGGAAGGGGTTGGAAATTTTGGGGAAAATTCGCAGCCGATTTTCCATGGCCGTCACTACGGATTTCCACTCTCCCGAACAGGCAAAAATCATCGGGAAAGCCGTTGATATTATCCAGATACCCGCGTTTTTATGCCGACAAACGGATATGCTTCAAGCGGCTGCGGAGGCCTGTGAGGTCGTTTCCGTAAAAAAGGGACAGTTTCTTTCCCCATGGGATATGAGGCATGTGGTGGAAAAGCTGCGGACATTTGGGGCGAGAAAGATCCTGCAAATGGAGCGAGGAACATCCTTTGGCTATGGGAGTTTAGTGGTGGATATGCGAAGTTTTCAAATTTTACACGAAAATAATTGCCCCGTTATTTACGATTTGACCCACAGTTTGCAATTGCCAGGGATGGGTGCGGAGACTACCCGCGGCGCCCGTGAATTTGCCGACACACTGGCCCGCGCGGCCATAGGCGCTGGAATTGATGGCCTTTTCATCGAGGTCCATCCCAATCCGCCGCAAGCGCAGTGCGACGCGGAAACGCAACTGCCGCTAAAAGGATTGGAGGAGCGCCTGGATGCCTATCTGCAACTCCATTTGGCGCGCAAAAAATGCCAAAGGAGTAAATTTCCAATGGCAATGGACGAAAAATACTAGGAATTTGCTGAAAATCTTCCCGGATGAATGAAAAGAAATCCGAAGCAAACGGCGGCGAGAATGACATGCAGCAGCATGAGGTCGATTTCGCCGGGCTGGGAAAATGTTGACTGTTTGATGAGTATTAGCTCGACAAGGGTCAATGTAATGCAACAACTCCGGAAAAAACTGCCCGCCATGAAGAGTATTCCGGCAATGAGATAGCTGATGGCCACAAGCAAAATCCACGTCCGCGGTGGCAAGGTAATGGCAAATAGTGTAAAGGGTTGGTCTAAAACAACGATCGCCGATTGGCCTCCACCTAACATTTTTACCCCATACCAGGCAAAAATTAATCCCAAAATAACACGTATGATCAATTTACCGATATCTGGTCTGTCAAAAAAGCGTTTCACGGCGACAAATCTAAAAGAATTTTGTCCGCGCACAATACTTGCGTAAAAAAAATCAAAAAATATTTTGTTGAAATGGTGGAGAAAATTCCAAGGCATGTGGCCATCATACTGGATGGCAATGGACGCTGGGCAAAGCAGCGGGGCCTGCCGCGTATGTTTGGCCACCGGCGCGGTGCGCAAACTTTAGTAAAAAGCATTCGATTTATAAGGGAATCTGGCGTAAAATATCTCAGCCTTTTTTGCTTTTCCACTGAAAATTGGCAGCGTCCGGCGGAGGAAGTGCAGGGACTAATGGGCATTTTTGCGAGCCATATCCGCCGCCTGGTGAAGGAGGCAGTCAAATCGAATACGCGCGTGCACTGGCTTGGCCGTCCCGACGGATTGCCAGCGACAGTTGTGGAGCAACTCATTAATCTTGTCCGCAAAACCAGTGAGAACGATCAATTCCACCTCGCACTTGCCATTAATTACAGTGGCCGCGATGAAATAATCCGCAGCGTTGGCCGCCTGGCCGCTTCTCCGTGCAATTTCGATTGGAGAAATTTACAGTGGGAGGATTTGGTCAAATGCATGGACACGGTGAACTTGCCCGATGTAGATCTACTCATACGCACCTCCGGTGAGTGTCGTCTAAGTAATTTCATGCTTTTACAGTCGGCCTATGCGGAACTTTTTTTTACTTCCGTACTCTGGCCGGACTTTTCCCAAGCAATTTTCCATGATGCCCTACAATTTTACGAGGGAAGAGAGCGGCGATTTGGCACCATTGGTCAATAAACGGATGCGATAGCAGGGAAGTGCAGCATGTATTTTCTATGCTATTTCAATAATTTTTCTTTGCTATTTTTCCATTTCAATTTATCTTGGGAAGCACTGTGAAGATTTTCTTAAATTTGTCATCATCGACGGGCACTTCCAATTTCCTTGGACTGCAAGGTGAAAGCGCAGTGACGATGCAGGTGAGTCAGTCCCCGAAATTCGCCGGATATCAGGAGGTTATCATTACATTTACCGATGAGAGCGTTCTTAAAAAAATTTCCGAGCGCATTTCCATCGGTGAACACCTATGTACGCTGGCATGTTATTTTAACTGCGGACGATTTATTGCATTTTTTATCTGGATGTTTGCGCACTGGCGAACTGCGGATACTTTGTGGAAGTTTTGCTCAAAATCGGAGGAAAACAGCAGCAAATTTTCAGAAAATCCCAAATCCGCCGATGAAATTAATTCAGCAAAAGGCAGCAGCAAATTTTCAGAAAACCCCAAATCCGCCGATGAAATTAATTTGATAAAAAGCGAGGATGAAAGGTTCGAACCGCTACGAAACATTGGTGCAGCGATGTCGAAATTGCTAAGAGCTACAAAATTCAGCGGCAAAGAAGCGCGCCGATACGGAATGGAAAAAATAGCCGGTGAGTTTCCCGATGATTTTTCAATTTCGAAAAATGATTTTCTCTCATTGCAAAAATACCTCTACTTGGAAGATGGGGACAAAAAATTTCGCACTTCATCAATGACACCCGATTTTACTGCCTTCATTGGAGATCAATGCCTGGATAAGTCTGGAAATGTCGACGTAGACAAATGTAAATGCTTTTTTGAAATTTTGTCTGCATTTGAATGTTTTACCGTCACATGTAATGTTTTGAAGGCGATTATAGAAAAGCCGGAATTGATCAATGGGATTGAGTCGATGGATAGCGACTTTAAAGAAGTAATTAATTTCACTTCTACCAGAGAAATGCACGCGTATGTATTTTCCAATGCGATTATGCCATTTGCGCAATATAGGGATGGAAATTGCGGAATTGTTGCCGCACTGTGCCTGATTCAAAGTAACGACCCCGAGCGAATGTTTTTAGATTTCAAAGAACTCATTGAGCGTGGACAGCTGTGCATTACAAGAAATGGTAAAATAAATAAATACAAATTTGCATATGATAGCAAGTGGCTGAAATGCGGAAATTATTTGAAAAAAATAACCCTTCAAGTCATTTTAGAAACAACGGCAATGAGTGTGCTCAATTCAGAGTTTGAAAGCATGGGAAAATTCTCCGATGACGATATAATGGAGAAATTTCATGACGGCACATATGGCATTAATCCTTTGAATTACACACAATTATTGATGGCATATCTCGGTGATGGCTACGGAATAAAGGAGGAAAAAATTGCAAAATTCTGTATGCACAATGATTATAAATGCGATTCACCCCATGTCATTAAAGAGGCATGCGATGGATGGAAGAATAGGGGGCAAACAACTAAAGCAATTGGTTGCGTTGCATATATGGCAAATGGCGCCAAAGGCCACTTCGTTTCCGTTGGAGCTGGAAAACCATCATCTCCATTGGGAAATTTAAATATTTCACCCAATGATTCCATGAAAAATATTAGGGAAAAAATGCTAGACCGCGTGAACAGGATAAGAGAAATGCCATTCACAGAAATATTTACAAAGGATGATGAAGTGAAAAATTTTTTGAGCGATCTTTGGGAGCGGATAAATGGCGCCCTCAAGTGTGCCTATGGCGTTCATAAAATGTCGCAAGAAGTGATGGTATTGAAAGAAACAATTATGAGCAGTATTAGTGTTAAGGATTTAATTTCCAAATTATCGAGTTTAATGAAAAAGCATGTAATCGATAAAGTAATGATATATACCAAGGCCGAGCGAGTTGGTATTAGCTCTTTCTTGCCTTCGAATTGCTCAACAAAAGTACATATACACCATATCATGGGATATGTTGATGCGGCACTAATAGACTATGGAATATCGCCGGTCTATGAGTATTTTCAGTTTAATCTTATTGACGCAGAGTTTTACTCTCCACTCCGCTATGCTATGTATTGTCCTCTTTACCATGACTCATATAACGAAAAAAAATTTCAAAGTACGCTAATAACTGCCGAGTGCGATGGTATTAGTTCGATCTATGCAAGAAGCGACCCGAATGCATGTTTACACATACTCTACAATATTTTCAAAAAGAAATAACCAACGCTCTCTGCCGCAGGCCTTTACATCCAGCGGCAAACTATGGCAGAGGTCACCGAATTTTTAGCGTTTGGAAAATTGGAAACGCTTGCGTGCACCCGGCTGTCCCGGCTTCTTACGCTCCTTCATGCGGGAATCGCGGGTCAGCATGCCCTCACGCTTGAGGCCGACCCTCAATTCCGGCTGCATGGACACCAGGGCGCGGGCAAGGCCATGGGAAATGGCGCCTGCCTGGCCCATCACTCCTCCGCCATTGACGCGGACGTGGATATTTAGCATGCCGTCCATCTCAACCAATGATGCGGGGCGGAGGGAGGTGCGAATAAACTCGCCCTCGTTGCAATAATCCGTAGCTGTCAAATCATTGATGGAAAATTTTCCCGTACCACGGGAGATGCGAACCTGCGCAACCGCAGTCTTTCTGCGTCCCGTTCCTCTAAATTCTTCTTTTACTTTCGCAACTGTCATAGAAACCTCACAATTTAATAGGGTTTTGTGCCTGATGTTCGTGGTTTGCACCGGCGTAAACTTTTAATTTTTTCAGCATCTGCTCCGCCAAGCGATTCTTCGGCAGCATGCCTTTCACCGCATGCTCAATGAGGAAGCGTGGATTGCGCTTTCGCATTTCCGACGCATTGCGCCGCCACTCATTTCCCATGTAGCCGGTGTAAAACATGTAATTTTTCCTTTGATTTTTGTTGCCAGTTAGCAGAACCTTTTCGGCGTTAATCACAATCACATAGTCACCCGTATCCACGTGGGGCGTGTAGTATGGATTGTGCCGACCCCGAAGAATATTGGCGATGCGTACCGCCATTCGGCCCAGCACCTCACTGCTGGCATCAAATAAAAACCATCGCTTTTGCGAGAGAGCATGCTCCTCCTTCTTTGCCAATGTAGTAGTCATAAATTTTAACTCTTTCTCTTTTTACCTTCATCTTCAGCGTGATCGGTCGCTGCCATCGTACATTGCATCTATGCACATTTTCGATCCAATAGGGTTGGCCAAGCGCTGTCAAGGGCATTTAGAAAAATTTATTCCATTTTCTTTTCCCAGCGGAATGCGGCAAATCGGAACCGCGCAGGAGGAAAATAATTCGCCGACGAAGGGATCATTTTTATAGTCGTCGATGTATTTTACTGCGACGATACCGGCGGCAAGGAGTGTCTTTGCGCAATGAACGCAGGGATAGTGTGTGATGTAGGCAATCGCACCACCAATGGCTGCCCCACGCTTAGCCGCATCCGCGATGGCATTTTGCTCCGCGTGGACCGTTGCCATTTCATGGGAATCGCGGACAAATGAGTGGTGTGGGACATGGGGAAGAAATCCATTGTATCCAGAGGCAATGATGCGGTTTCCACGGTCATTTCCGCTGGCGATGACGCAACCCACGCGCAGGCGCTGGCAAGGCGAGCGAGTGGAAATGAGCTTAGCAAGCATCAGAAAGTACTTATCCCATCCGGGTCTCGGGCCGCTTTTCTCCACCAGGTGTATAAAATGATCAAAGAAGTCCACGGCAATCACCCTAACGAAAATAGGCATTCAAACTTCTAGGCACGTTCACACGGCAGAATCACTCTGTCGAGCTTTTCCAATTTAATCTTTTATTTGAAACCCATGGACATTTGGTCCGGGATAAATTGCGTACAATTTCTCCGGCTCCTTGCCGATCCAGAAATGAAATAACCGGGAGCGCGCCTATGCAATCACTCATGATCTTAACACATTCCCGGCCCAAACTACTTTTTACCCAGCAAATCGCGAAAAAAATTTACTATTTGGTGAAATGCTGCCGCCAACCCTTCAACAAACCCCCTAGATAAGGAAACACGTTTGACTTTTTTTTTCCACTTCAGCCATAGCTGCAATTCTTTCATCCGCCACACGCCGCGCTTCTGCAGCTTTAGCTTCTGCGGCATCGGCGGCTGCATTTGCGGCATCAGCCTCGGCCCTTGCAGCATCGACTCGATCCAGTGATTCAGCGTACTTCACTTCAAAGTCTCTCAACTTTGGCGCAGCGGCGCGGGTCTTTGGATCGCAAATCATCTCCAGGCGTTCCTTCCTAGCAGCCTGAAGAAGCGGCGCAATTTCTTCCATTTCGCGGCTGATGTCCTTTTGAATTGCAACCACGTCGATGGGAAGTCCACGATTTTCAGCAGCTTGCACTCGATCCCAGTACATCTGCCTCAATTCAACTTCGAATTCGGGATATTTGCAGAGGAGATGGACAAGAACTGACCTTGCGAAATCTTCCCCATGCCTGGTATGTTTATCATTCGACTGTGGCATCCCATGAGATGATGAGCCGTCACTGGAAAATTTACTAATCGTCATATTTGTTCCCCATTACTATTGATGAAAAAGTTGCCACCACCAACCGTGGGACTCCCGTTCCTCCTTTCGGAGTCGGAACTCCTGCATTTTACTTTCAGTGTTCCTACTCGTTTCGGCAAATTCTGCCTGCGCATTTGCCACTCGCACGCTCGCTCTGGCTCTATCGACTTCCGCTTGTGCCTCGGCGGTATTTTTTTCCGATAGGGCCTTGCCCTCACTGACCAAAGCTACCATGGCATCCACAACTCCCTTTCTTAGAGATTTTTCCTCGGTGGTGTCTGAGCCATCGTCGCCTTTTTCCTGTAAGAACGTAAGATATACATTCAACGCGGTTCCGAGGGTTACAGCGGAAGATAATCCTGACAATTTTCCAAGGATGATTATAACCATACTCGACTTAATAGAACTGAGTAAATCGACTCTACTCATCATTTTATTGAATGTTGTCATGTCGTTTCGATCGTAAGCTTTGCTAGCCATCGTTTCGTACCGATTCATGTCCGCATCCAACCCGCGATATGCACTTTGCATCACGGTAATTTCTTTTTCTATGCTAATTGTCATAGCACGGGGTTTCTATGGGATGTAAAACGGGCAGTCAAGCACTTTTCTTGTAAAAAAAATACGGCCCAATATTTCCCTCATATTGCAAACATTTTTCCTAATAAATGCTAGCATTCGCCGGATAATTTTGAGGCAATGAGAATTTCACATAAAAATATTTTCGGCGGTCAATCTCCAGCTTTCTTTGCTACGGATGAGGGTGCGAAAATTTTAAAGAATGCTGTAAGCAGAGAAACTTCCGGAAAGCGAAAAAGATACAGGGGGACAATGTAGGCAATGGCTCCCGTTGAAATGGCCGAGAAAAGTTCAATGCATGCATTCAATTTTGCCAAGGATTGAAAAATTTTCATTCCTCCGATGCAATGGGAACCGTAGAGTGCCAGTGCAAGCAAAAGTGACGAAATGCACAGCGGTAAGCAGTGGAAGCGGAGTGTGCGGTGCCATTGATTTTTTGGGACGAACATTTGTCTCAGGCGGCCGTGCAGCCACAGGCATTGGAGTAGGGCAGTTGACCCATTGGCCAGGACAATTCCCAGCGTTCCCCATAGTTTTAAAGAAAGAAGTGTGCCTAAGAAATTTAGGGCAACAGTCCACAGGGCAATGCGGAGGGGGGTTTTCATGTCTTGCCGTGCGTGAAATGCGCGGGTGGCGATGCTGTGGATGGAGTAAAACGGAATTCCAATGGCGGAAACGGCGAGGATGGGAACGGCTTGAACTACGGAATCGGCAGAAAAATTTCCCCGCTGAAAAAGTAACTGCAGGATTGGCCTTCCGAGCGCCACGAGCCCCATGGTACAGGGGATGGCAATCATGAGCACTGACCACTGGGCACGGTAGTATTGGTAAAAAAATCCGCGCTCATCGTCCTGGAGCGCCTTTCTGGTAAGCTGCGGAAATGCCACCGACGCGATGGAAGCCATGAAAATTCCAATGGGCAATTCAACGAGTCGGCTAGAAATGTAAAGCAGAGGAAGCCCATTTGCCGTAAAGCAATAGGCCAGGGTCCGCGAGATGGCGGCATTAATCTGGACAATCGCAGCCCCCATGACTGCCGGTGTAAATAATCGGCTGATGCGAGCAATTCGATCATCCGCGACCCAGTTCCAGTGAAATCGCCACCCGGTACGGCGAAGCAAAATCCACGGAAATAGCACCTGTAAAAATCCGCCGCCGAGAACGCCGAAGCAGAGGAGCAGTGTGCCGTGAAAGGGAAGATTTTGAAAAAAAATGATGGCGCAGAGGCCGCCGCCAATGATACTTAAATTGAGCAATGTGGCAGTGAATGCTGGCAAGGCGAAGGAATTGTGCACATTGAGTGCACCGCAAAATAGCGCGGAAATGGATGCGCATGGCAAGTAGGGAAAAAGCAAAATGCATAGGCCGAACGCCCGCATCCAATGGGCATTGAGCAGCGGCCACGCAGTAAAAATGACAAGGGAAACCAGGCCAACGGCAGCGCAGAGGAGGACGGATAGCCGCGAAAGGACTCCATTGAAAAATCGATGGGTTTCCGCAATGTTTCCCGCCGCCAATGCTTCACCGTAGACGGGAATCATTGCCGAGGCAAGGGCTCCCTCTCCCAGCAGCCGTCGGAAAAGATTGGGCACGGTAAATGCAAAAAGGAATGCACCGCTCCATTGGGAAATTCCCAAAAGCATAAAAATGACCATGTCGCGGAAAAGGCCCATGATCCGGGATGCCGCCGTTGTGAGTGCAAGTGCAACGATGGAACTTTCTCCACTATTTGCCATTGGACAAAGCGTGGTTTAAAGTTTGGGCCTGGCAATGCGAAATTTTTATCAATTTCCGTCCGGTCGCATAAATCAAAAAATTAAGATTAATGGGCAACATTCCGGCCGCAATCGCGGCTTTGTCAAAAAAATCGAAAAAGCAGAAAAAATTTTCTTTCACAACGCGAATCGCAAAATTCTCGAAAAGCTTTTGGTGAAAAATTTTTCCTGGCCGCAAAAATAGTTGCGAGGCAAAAAATTGGCTTGCCGATGTTGAAAAAAAAGGCTTCAGGGAAGATATGAAAAATCAAACCCGAAAGTTGGTTGCACTACTTGTCCGCATCGGCAATAGGTGCAAGAGAAAAATGACCGCCATGTCACGGCGTCGTGGCCATTCGAGTAAACTTTTTCTCAGCGAAATTATACCGATCTATGCAGGGTTTATGCGCTCAAAAGTGTGCAATTTTAAAGCCTTTTACGAAGGAATACACGAAATATTTTTGCGCCCATTTTTCCCAAACATGCCTTCCTATACGGTTTTTTGAAGCAATTAAAGAAGCGAGCAAAAAATCTCTTGAGCTTGGCTACAAGCGGGGGACAGGCGCAAAATTCGGACTAAAAATGCACCTTGTGGTGGGCAGAAATCAGAAGATTCGAAATTTTGTCCTAGCACCTGGAAGCATGTCTGATGTCAGCTGCACCGAAGAAGTGCTCAAAAATTTTCGAGGGACCCCGTCATCGGCGACAAAGGGTACTGCTCAATTCCATTGGCCAACCGGCTTTAAGGTAAAGGCATACAATTAATTGCGCGGCATGGGAAAAATATGGAGGCAAACACCCAAGCAGAGAAGAAATTGACCCCAAAACGCTCCCTCGTTGGAACTGTAATCGGAAATTTAAAAACTTTTTTGGGGCAAAATTATCGCGCTTCAATTTGCCTAGAGCCGCATTCTCAGCCATTTGTGCAGGTGTCTGGGCCGTAAATTTAGGATGATAAAACCGGTGAAGAAATTTTACGATTCGCGTTGAAGTTATTGCCTTGCCCATGGCATCAAATTTCTAGCATATTTGGGTCAATTTGTCAATTGGAAATTTCCAATTTTCACAATGAGAAATTTGACAAAAAGTGCAGAAACGCAACAAGATGCTTCGTATTTGCGGTGTAATTTTTTTAAGTCGTTTGAACGCAGGCAAAAAGAATAAAGTTGGACGCTATGAAAATAATACCGATGAATGACGATTATTGGGTGCATACGAGAAAGAACCATAATTTTTCCAAAATTATCAGCATTATTTTCGATTTATTGATTTTGATACATAGCATGTTAGGTGCGAATGAGTGATTTCTAGTGGGGCATTTAAAAAAAATATAAGTTTTCCATTGCAATGTGTGTAAATTTTAATACAATAGCACTCTATGAGTTCGAATTTACTTCAACGTTCGACAGGTTCAAGTTCTACGCCTTCGCACTATCAATCAATTGACAATGGCGACAAAGCTTCTCACCATAGAAATGTTGCGTCAAAGGCAGTAAATGCGATTGTTGAGCATATTTTAACGTTTATTAAAAAATTAACTGCTCATCGCGACGAATATAAGCAATTTCTTTCCAGCGAAATTATGAAATGCAGACAAGAAAATGAATGTATATGTAATAAATTTGAGAATGTAGACAAAGCAGAATTGCGGAAAAATTTTATTGCTAAACTATTACAAGACGAGGGAAATTGCAGCACCGCATTTTTCGTATTTCTATTGCAATGCAGCGAATTTAAAGACGATATTACTGATGAAAGAATGATTAATATTTATACTTTGTTTGAACAAAAGAATATTATAAACTTTTTCCAAGATGTTGATCGGAGAAAAGTCGAATTATTTTTTTCCCAGAGTATTGATAGTATCGAGACTATTCTAAGCCAAGACGCGGGTACCATTAAAGCTTTTTTTGATGAAAAATTGGAAATTATAGAGTACGTCATGCATCAAAAAAAAGAAAACATTCCAGGTGTCTGTTCGGCCATTGCTTCACCGCAACGCAATATAGCCATTGCCTGCATAGAGAATCAAAAGCATAAAAACTGCAAACTAAATGGAAGTATTTTTAGTAAATTAGCGGAAAGTGAAAAAAATATCCACATACTAGATCAAAAAGAGCTTTATTGTAACGGGTTTGCGCCGATTTTCTTTGACGAAAGTTATAAAAAACAAAACTCCTATGTGAAAAGTGAGCGATTTATGAATTCTCCTGTCGCAAATCAAGGAGGAGCCCTGTCAAATATTGATGCGCTATTTGCTCCAGAAACTTCTGAGGAGGAAATTGAACAAATAATGGGAAATGCCGCAATTGTGCAATTTCAGGATATGAATCGCAACGGGTTTACAAAAATCATCATCGGCGGCAAGGCAATAGAAATGCCGCTAGAGCCAAGAAAAAAATCAACACACTTCATAAAAGAGTTAAGAAAACTTCCCAATGGTACAGGACGTTTAGCATTTGAGACATTTTGTAGATCGCAATATGCACAGGGAGAATGTTCGCGAATATTACCACCACCAGTAGCGGGAAAAGAATTGCAGGTATTTGGTGACATAATGAATTATCATCCGGAAAGATATGTTCAGTTGACTGTGAATGATGACGGGAGTATTAATATTGCGTCCGATCTCATGATGAACGGCTATGATTACTCTCGGGAAGATTTTTTGGGAAATGCATCTTTTGCTAAGGAAGGAATAGAAAATATGGGAATGATAAGTGATATTAACATATTACACGATTCCTATTTAATTCTTTCGACAAACATACGCTATTATCCGGATGGTTCAGCAAAGCCCATTAACGGTATGGCGTCCTATCGGCCATTTGTGGATTCTTAGTAAGAAGAGAATTAAAAAAGACAATATTTGACGCGAATCGTAAAATTTTCGAAAAGTTTTTAACAAAAATTTTTCCTGGCCGCAAAAATAGTTGCGAGGCAAAAAGTTGGCTTGCCGATGTTGAAGAAAAGGCTTCAGGGAAGATATGAAAAATCAAACCCTGAAGTTGGTTGCACTGTTTGTCCCCATCGACAACAGGTTCAAGAAAAAAAATGACTGCCATGTCACAGCGTCGTGGCCGCCCGAATAAACTTTTTCTCAGAACGATCTATGCAGGGTTTATGCACTCAAAAGCACTCAATTTTAAAGCCTTCATTGAAGGAATACACGGAATATTTTTGCACCCATTTTTTCCAAACATGCCTTCCTGTACGGCTTTTTTGAAGCAATTAAAGAAGCAATCAAAAAACCCCTTGAGCCTGGCTAAGA
>JAIRXK010000040.1 GCA_031268315.1 Puniceicoccales bacterium
GATACAAATACATTTGCTCCAACAAATTATGCACGCGACTATGCGAATGGCTCACTGGCTCAAACGGGTTCAGTTGTGGGGTCACTGGTCCACAATTTTCTCGGAAATCGCCTGGGAAATATCAGAGGCTGCGTCAATGATCCGTTCGTGGCGGTTATCGGACTTCACTTTAACCAGAAGGAAATCAGTGGATTTGGCCACAATGGGAACATCTATGGCTTGCTGCTTGGCCTCGACTTTGTCCACGAATGTAGCGAAAACTCACACCTGCGCTACGGCCTATCGACCAGCTATTTCCAATCGAAGTTAACCTTTTTCGGCCAATCTTCGGCCAAGGGAAAAGACAGTAAGCAAATCAATTATCTGGCCACACTTTTTGGATCCTATGAACACTTCAACGGGAGACATTTAAAGCGCTGGTTTGGCGGATCCGTCGGTGGCGGCTACGTGGACACGAAAATGCGCCGCTGCGACCCATTAGATGTTCACTACGCAGCGGACTTTGCCGGTTTGCAGCTGCATATGAGGGGAGAAGGTGTAGTTAATATCTTCCGAAGGAAAGACATGCAAATGGGTCCTTGGGTTGCCATTTCATTCGACCTCATTCACCAGCAGGGCTACGAGGAAACGGCCCCACTCGGTGGTCTGCACACCGCATCCATTAGCGCAGTGGATCACAGCTTTCTCAATTCGATCATCGGTTGGAACATGGAGAAAGACCTGACCTGCAGGGACAACGGGAAGTCTTGCGTAGGCATTTCTGGAAAAATTGGCTGGGATTGTCAGGTCCTGCGAAATCATTCCAATCCCATCGCCAATGTCAATGGCGCCGGCTATAAACCCTATGCGCCGACATTTGGTTACCGCAATCGCAATTCAATGGTAGCAATGTTAAATTACCGCCATCTCTTTTGCCGCCACTGGGAATTCGTAACCCATTGGCAGGGAAATTTTAACGGCACCTATAAGGCAAACCAGCTGTCCGGCAGCATTGGCTATAATTTTTAAAAAACACAAATAAATACTTGACAGCGATACAAATATTATGTAGGCACGTCGTGTGGACAACTTAGTTACGAAAAAAAATTTTCCCCCGTTGGAAACGCATGTTAAAATTTTGAATTCCTGGTTGGAATTTGCTAAAAAAAATGAAATAGTTACACAAGCTAAAACTGTGGAACATGTTGATTTACCTGTTTTCTACCCTCTATGTAGAGATTTAAGGGGAGCGACTATTACGCTAACATATGTAATAAGAGAAAGAGAATTGTTTATAATGAGCATTAGTGCTATTATTTTTTGCGAATGTAGGAAAAAAACGGTATTTTTGAAGTTAAAAAAATGTAATGATAATACAAATCATATTAATAAATTAATTGCGATACAAACAATACTCGGGAAAATATGTCCGCCAAACATTCAATCAAATTGGAATTTCACTATAAATGGCGATGTAAAATTGTTAAAATGTTTAAATGGATTATTGCATGCTGAAAATTTAACTACATTAAATGAACTTATTAAATATTGCCATTTCTTTTTCCTGGAATTAGTTAAAAACGACTTTTCGCTCGCTGTCACGCAAAATCTGCAAAGAACAATAACAGATAATTCAGTTAGCTTCCCATTTATGAATGTCACCTTGCATGGAAAGGAAAGCATCTATCATCAAACTTTCATAAAAAATAATTCTAAAAAAATATTTGCAATTAAGATTAATGGTCCAGTGATTTTGAGATGGTTTTTTCGCGAGAAAATTGACGTGGAGCAAATTACAATTTTAAGACTCAAAAATTGCTCCTCTTTGACGTCCTATGAATTAAATCAATTCCTAGCAAATGCTAAAAATTTAAATAAATTTGCACTTTGCAATGCCGCCAATGTTAATTGGCTTGTATTTTTGAAATTTATTCCGAAGATATCTATTATTTCTTGCAAAATAATGATGAGCATTACTACAATCGAAGGATGCCGTCGAATAAGAATTATACGTTGTCAACAGATACAAAATCTTTCTTTACGTGTCAACGGAAATGGATCGTCACACATGAACAAAATTATAGCAGACAAAGACCTTTTTTATTTTAATATCAAAAAAAACAAACAATGAAATCGCAGAAAAAGAGCATGCTATGTGTCAACGAAATTAAATTACAGACAATCATTTTAGTACTAGTCATTTATCTAATTAGTGCGAGATAGTGATTGGTCTCTTTTTATGTGTAGCTTGCACTGCTTGATTTAATATAAATTCATGCAAAGCAGCTGCAATGGCTTTAAAAAATTTAAATGTAATTTTTAAAATTCCATTGCAGCCGCACCTATTTAACAGCGGAAATTGCGACCTCAAGGATAGCGGTGGCGGCCATTGTGCGGAGTACGTTTTTTTGGTTTCCCGGTGGATTTGGCGAAGTATTTAGATTTATGCTCTTGGCCTATTTTACCTTTCTTTTCCCTTTTTAGCGGCAACAGTGCACGTAACCACTGGAAGAAGCGACGCAAAATTCCATTTGATTGCTTTGATGGATCAAATGAATGGTGGGAATCTTTCTTGGTAAACGTAGTCCTCGACCGCGACCTTTTATCAACCACTGCAGTGGAATATTTAACATTTTTTTGTGCGGCGATGTGATTGGCAACGCAACCGCATGACGTTGTCGATTCCTGGACGACCTCACATGGACCCATCGGAACCTTTTTACTATCTATGCTACAGCATTTTACGCATTTGGCCACAATGGGATTGCGCCTTCTTCGGCGATTGGACGCGGACTTCGCCTCAGCGGAGGAAGTGAGTTTTGAGTGGCCTTTCGAGGAATCCGAATTTGTAAATTCCGGCATTATGAATTTCTCCTATGTCTATCTGCTATGAATCACAATTGATTCATATTATATAAATACGTCCGTTGCGCAACGGCATGGACAGTTTCGGGAAACAAATTTCCCAGCTTTTCACCAAAAGCCAATGTATATCGATACGGAGTATCGGCGGGAAGGCAAGTTGTTTTTTCATTTTTGCTAAAATTTCTTCTTTTTAATCGGCAATTTTATATTTGCCATCCGGCGGTGATGTGGTAGCCTTCTGCCGTGATTTGGGTGTATCGCATACTTTTTTTTCCCATTTTTCTCATTCTCTTTCCGCGATTTTACTGGCGTACGCGGGGAAGGGCGGGGAAAAAAATTTTTAGAGAACGCCTGGGTTTAGTAAAAATAAAGCCCCCTTTAAATGGGTGCAAGCGTTTGTGGATTCACGCCGTGAGCATCGGAGAAATGCAGTCCATTCAACCGCTCATTCGCCGCCTTTTTTTAAATCCGCGACTGGATTTGGTCATTAGCACCGTATCTACGACGGGATATCAGGTCGGCAATGAATTGTATAAAAAAATGGCCCAAGTTATCTATTTTCCGTTGGATTTTTGCTTTTGCTCCTCCTGCGCATGGAAGCGCATTAATCCAGATCTTACGCTACTCTGTGACAGTGAACTGTGGCCGGAGCACTTACATCAAGCTAAAAAGCGCGGAATTGCCGTTTGGCTGGTCAATGGACGTATTTCCGACCGTAGCTTTTCCAAATATGGACGCTTTTTGAAAATTGCTCGATGGCTTTGGGGGCACATTTCTCTGATTTTTCCTAGTAGCGTAGAAGCAAGAAAACGCATAGGAAAATTTTTATCTGACCCATCATGCTTGTCCCACGGCGGAAATTTAAAATGCGAAAGATCTTCCGTTAAACCACTCGAAGGAATCAATCGAAAAATTTGGCTGGATGAATTGGGATTTTGTGAGGAAAAAGATGGCGAACTGAAAATTATCCTTGGCTGTTCCACTTGGCCAGGCGAAGAGGAAATGTTGATTGATGCATTTGAAAATTTGCGAAAAAAAAATGCCAATTGGAGGCTGATCCTTGTTCCGCGCCATGGCGAAAGAAGAAAGGAAATTGCATTACTCTTGCAAAAAAGAAAAATTCCCTATTCCCTGCGATCCGATGGCGCATTCCGTGGAAATGACAGCCATGTTGCCGTCGTCGACACCGTTGGTGAACTACGCGAGGTTATTCGCCTGGCCGCAGTCGTATTTCTTGGTAAAACACTACCTCCAAACGGCGGCGGGCAGTCGCCGCTGGATGGCATCGCGGCGGGAACGCCAATGGTCGTTGGGCCAAATTACTCCAATTTTCGAGATATGATTACGGAATTAAATGTGAGGCATTGCATTCTTGTCGGAAAAGATCGCAAAGATATTTGGGAAAAATTAAAGCAGCTTTGCGAAAATGAGGACATGCGATTGCGGATGTCTCTCGGCATGCGCACGTGGCTGTCAGAGCATGCCGATATCGGCGAAAAAATTTACGAATGCGTGACAACTCATCTCAAGATTAAGAAATGAAATGGCTATGCCATTCACCTAAAATTTAGGCTCTATGGCATCGATTCTGGCTAGCGAGAATCAGAATGTGTTTTTGTATCTGTCAGTAGATAGTTGTGATCAAGCTCATTGAGGTTAACGGGATCTCGATTTTCATTGCCGCTTTTGCTGTCGCTTTTTTTCTCGTCTACATTCGAAACTCTGGGCTCGCTCGTTTCGAGGATCCGCACCGCATAGGAATCCTTTCCTTTTAAAATGAAATTTCCAGTGGATAGATTGCCATCATCCAATTGGGCGTCTAACCTTTCCATATCTGCAAGGGTACGATTGGAATCATTGATAATAATTTCGGTTGTCGTGTGGCCATCGTCATGCTGTGTTTGTTGAATATGCCAATTCTTTTCATCTGAAACATTTATGGATAAATCTCTCATTCCAGCCGATTTGTCCCCCAATTCAGAGATTGCATTTCCATCCCCTTGGTCCGCATATTGCGCTAATGCCTCCTGTATTACCATTATATCCCGTAAAAATCTCTGATCTTCAAAGCGCTTACTGATGCGCCTGAATTGCCATATTCCAAAAATTGTAGCCACGGTAAGTGCTGAAATAGCGACGTAGAAGAAGAGTTTGCATTTCTCAGGTGATGGCTCCTTTTCATTAATTTGATTTCGCTCTTCTTTGTGTACTTCCTTGGCGACCGCTGATTTGGGCTGTTCCTGATTTTTTTCGGAATTGGGTCCAGGCGCAGCCGCATCAACCGCCTGAGGTACGATTTGCGGCGCAGTCTCTGCCGTTTGAGGAGCAGCAGCCTCTTGAACAACTGGAGCAGCAGCCTCTTCCGGTACAGCCGCACCTTTTTCTATCTCTTCCGCTGCCCCTTCGGGGGCATTTTCTGCAACCTGTGCGGCTTCTTCGCCGACGGCATTGTTAGCCGGCTCTACCTCTTCGGCACTATCTTCGTCATCGGAGGATTCTTCATCACTTTCATCCTCCGTTTCCTCCAATTCACTATCTTCGTCTACCTTGGAAGAATTCTCATCCTCAGCACCATTGCCCTCTTGCTTAGTCTTATCATCACTCATAGCAACCGGAGTATGATGGACGATATGCGGGTATGCAAGTGTGAATTTTTAGAAATTCTTTTACAAAAAGTATTGCGGCCAAATTGACTTAACGCGGAGGGAAACTACCAGGATTAATGCTCCAAAGTTGGCAGGAGATTGCATCAATTCTATGAATTTTATCAAGGTGGCGATGGGATTGATTTTTATAAAATTTACGTCCGTCGCAGATTAATTGCGCCCCTTGCCATGGCAATGAGGTCAAATCAAAGGAAACGGTACGAAAATCAGGGTTGATGAAAAAGAGGAGTTTTTTGTCACCTTTTGACTCATCGGCATTGTAGAGAACACCAAGCGCACTTTGGGACGGTGCTCCGTAGAAAAATTGAAAAAATGATGGTGCGGGGACGGTGCTGTGGCGAAATAGTTGACCATCTGCAGAGAGACGAAGCTCAATCCATTGCGCAACATAGTGATGCAGTGAAAAAAATTCCTCCCATCTTTCGAGGGAAAGACGGTTTCTTTCCCCATCCCTATAGGTGTTACTTACTCCTCCCTTTGACCGGAGAAAATCTTGACCTTCGGCGATCATCGGTACTCCGAGGCAGGCAAAAAGAATTGCAAACATAAGATGGGTACGTTGGAGATCATTTGGATGCGGATAGCGGCCGTCATTTTCCTGAGATTCAGTGATATTGTCAATCCACACGCGATCGTCGTGTGATTCGGTATAATTGATACTCTGTGCCGGTACACGTGCAAGGTGTGATGTGCATCCGCAAAGAAAATATTTCAATCCATCGCAATTGCCATTTCCCATGACATAGCGACGAATGGATTCGCGGAAATCATCATTCCAATAGCTCCAAGATGTTTCCTTGAGAGCAAGTGCGTTGTGGCCGCGAAAACTCCAGGGTTCGGCAATTAAAATGATGCCTGGCTTAATTCGACGCAATTCCAATTCGATAGCTCTGAGTGTTTTTTGGTCAATTAATTCGGCCAAATCGAAGCGAAATCCGTCAATGTCATAGGTGGTAACGAGGTATTTTAAGCTATCCAAAATGAGTCGCTGTCCCATCGGGGATTCACTTGCAAAATCATTTCCACATCCGCTTGCATTGGAAAGGTTTCCACCGTTGATGCGGAAAAAATAATTGCCTCCAAGCATGCGCAGGTGATTGGGCTCTCCAACGTGGTTGTAAACAACGTCTAAAATAAAATCCAGGCCTTTTTCGTGGCATGTGTGCACCACTTCGGCAAATTGTTCAATTTGCGATGCTTTGTGCTTGTTAGTTGCATAGGTTCGTGTTGGCGCAAAATAATTAACCGTCATATAGCCCCAATGGTAATTGCCGTCATCAATGCTATCAAACTCTTGCAAGGGCTGCAGCTCCAGCGCGGTAATTCCCAGCGAGGATAGATAGCAGCTGGGCGACTTGAGCCATTGGCAAAATGCAACATAGTTGGGAAATTTGATCCCTTCATCCTGCAATGCAAGGAGATCGCGGAGATGACCCTCTAGAATAATTGAATCTTCCATCGGTCGCGGTTGGTGGAGTTGGTCAACCAACGGCAGCGTTTTTCTATCAATGGCAATTCCTGGACCACGGGCTGAAATTGCTGCCACGGCATAGGGATCAAGGAGATGCTGAAAATCATCAATGGGAATGGAAAATGTTTCCTTTGGCGCAATGGCAATGGCATAAAATTGGCCATGCAAGTTTTGCTCACTGTTCGCTTCCCATAGGCCAGGAAAAATTTCGCGACCATCTAGGACCGATTCCAAATTCAGCGAATTTCCATATCGAATTTGCAACGAATTTGCATTGGGTGCAAAAATACGGAAGACGGTGCCCCCATCCCCTGGAAATGCGCCCAATGCAATGTCATAAAAAAGATTTTCTGCCCCTGTTCCATCCATCCTTAGCCATGATGGGCCAAATGAAGCCGTTTGTAAAGTCCCTCCTGAGAAGAAAGTTTTTCATGCGTTCCCCTTTGAATGACGCATCCCGCGTGGAGGACAATAATTTCGTCCATCATGGGCAGAAGATTAAATCGATGGGATATGAGAATTACCGTACGATTGTGAAAAAGTAATTTCATGGATTCATAGAGTTGCGCTTCGTGGCAGTTATCTAGTGCGCTGGTAACCTCATCGAGGATGAGGATAGGAGCGTTGCGAAGAAATGCACGGGCTATGGCCACACGCTGCCGCTGTCCTCCCGAAAGGAGAAGTCCATTTTCTCCAATGATTGTGTAAATTCCATGTGGTAACTGCTCCACAAAATCGTCAATGCGGGCACACTGAATGGCCCTTTCGACTTCCTTTTTCGTAGCATTGCGTTTGCCGCACAGTACATTCTCATAGATGCTTCCATTGATGAGAGTTGTGCTTTGTGAAACAAAGGCGATATTTTTTCGCAAATTGTCCGTACTTACGCGCGCTATGTCCACGTCATCGATGTAAATCGCACCCTCCTCAAGTTCATAAAAGCGCAGAAGGAGATTTGCAAGCGTAGATTTACCAGCGCCGCTTGGTCCAACGATGGCGTAGCCTTTTCCTGCCTCTAAGGAGATTGAAAATTGCCGAAACAGCGGACGATCCGGCTCGTAAGCAAATGTAATTCCGTCAAAAATGATGTCGCCACGTACGTGGTCTAGGCGGATGGGTTTTTCTGGCATTGCCGGAATTTCTTCATTGGAAAGTAGAGATTCTATGCGGGACAGAGCAGAAAATGAACATTGCAAATTTCCATAGAGACGTCCAATATTCTTCACGGGATCATAGACCAAAAAAAGAGCAGTCCCAATGGCTAAGAAGGTATCCCCTGGGATGTGGAGATAGTAGCCATAGCACATGGAAATTCCAATGCCAACTGCTGCCCACAGTTCGATGCTAGGCACGATGGAGTAATAAGATTTACAGGCGGAAATGTAGGTTTTGGAATAATCATTATTAGCACGGCGATAATTGTTGACCTCATGATTTTCTATTCCAAAGGCACGTACTTCTTGCACGGTGCTGAGATTAGTGGTTAACCGAGATGTTAATTGGGCAATTTTTTCCTGGGCCTGTAAATTGCGAACCCACACCTGCCGGCCGAAAATGATGATCGGAATGGCGCTTAATCCTACCAAAATTAATATGATGAGCATCATCCATCCGTTAGTCTCCTGAAGGCATAGAAAAACAACAGCGCACATGCCGCTTATCAGTGTAATGGGTCGCTGCAAAATTTCATGGGCAATGCTCACAAAGCAGGACTGGATAATATTTACATCGTTGGCAGCTCTTGAGATAACGTCGCCAGATGAGGTCCGATGGAAGAATGAAAGAGGCAACCGGTGAATTTTCTGAAAGATTTTTAATCGAATAGATTTAAGGATTTCCTGGCCAATAACCGTCAAAAGATAGGTGTTTAAAAACCCGGAGATGGTCCGGATGGAAATTAAAAGAAAGGGCAATACGCAGTAATAAAAAAGCAAGCATGGAACAATGCGATCTCCCATGAAAACTTCATTAGCAAGGTACTTAAGGAGCATGGGAATTCCGAATCCGCTGGAAATGCCCGTCAGTAGGCCCGTCAGTAGTGCCCACAATATTTGCCAGCGGCAAAATTTCAGCCCATCGAGATACTTTAGCATGCTACCATAGCGATGGCATTTTCGGTGATACTGTTCCGTTTTCATTTTTACCATTTCGCAAATTCAACCGCAAATGTGCCCCACTAAGCAAAAGACCGCCTCGAATACAAACCAAATATATTCCATAATTTTCGACGAAAGGCGACCATGAAAAACTTTTTGTAAAAAAAATAAAATTTTCAAAGGCTTCTTTTGTGAAGAATTGCCTATTTTTTCCCGCTGATATGCGGTGAAGAAATTACGTAATTACTTGGCATTCAGAGTGTTGCAAAAATTTTCCCCACTAAATTTTCAGGGTATTTAGCCAATTTATGGCCGCCAATTTATATTTGCGATCATCTGAGAAATTTTCTTGTAATTCCGCTTTTTTGCTTATACCGTACCCTATCTTTATCCATATGCAAGAATCGGAGGCAATTTCTATTGTAGCGGCAGAGTTGGGTGTCTTTCGTTGGGAATCCGACGAAAATGGGCGCTATGGCGCAACGCTGATGGACGGGTCGCAAATTCGTTTACATACACAAGGTGGGACGCAACTCTTACTCGAGGGAGAGCTTCTCGCAGAAGTAACTCCTATTTTTTCAAAGGTTGATACGTGCCTAGCTCTGTTGAAAATGAATTTCGCTCGCTCCATTGTCGACGGAGGTATACTGATGTATGTCCCTGAATATGATGAAATTGCTCTGACACAAATTATTGCCACTGAAAATTGTAATGAAGATTCGCTTGCGAATGAGGTGGAAAAGTTTTTACTTGCGGTGGATCAAAATCGTAAAACAATCCAGAGTATTATCCGGACATCGGGATCAATGCCGTTTACACCATACGGAAGCAAATAAAATGACACTACTGCGACGCTCCATTTTTTTCTGCGCTTGTGCGACATCTTCGCTCTTGGGTTGCAATGCAATTTTTGCCGATGAGATTCCGTGGGCGGACTCTCACTACTATCACTTCGCACAGGACCAGGATATTAGCTCCCTGATCCATGATTTCACTGCCATACAAAATATTGATGTAATTATCGGAGCTCCGCTCATCGGAATGGTGAATGGAATATTTGAAAATATTCCACCGGAAGAATTTTGGGATCACCTGTCTAAGGCCTATAATCTTGCCTGGTTTTATGATGGGTCGGCTCTGTATGTCTATCCGGGTACGGAAGTAAAGACGGAGGTAATTCCCATTTCCCAGCAAGAGGCGGTGACACTCAAATCAGTCGTTGGCGAATTGGATTGCTCAGGGTCAACGGTGAGTATGCGCTACCTACCATCGACGCGTATGATGGTTGTCAGTGGGCCACCTCGATTTATGGAAGTTGTGCAATCATTCCTAGCCAAAATTCAAAATAATACCATACAGAACTTTGCCGATGAAACAGTTGTGCAGGTATTTCCATTGAAATATGCATTTGCCTATGATGTGAATTTGGATGTGGGAACGGGAAATGGCATAACCATAGAGGGTGTTTCAACGCTATTACAGCGCATTCTCAACGGAATCAATACCATCCCCAATGTAGCCCAAGATAGCGTTGCCATCGGTGGGTTGTCACCGGCCCAACTGAAGGAAGGTACCGCGACACAGCAGAAGTCATCCCCATCCTCAATGTCCGCTTCGCAGTCACCTGGAAACGCTACGGAACATGCCAATCAAATTGCGCAAATGAAAGCAAATGCGCCTTCTGCTCAATCGATTCCCGGAAAAATTATAGCAAAGATGAAATTTGCCGGCGGTGAGGAAGACAGAGATCGGGTCGAAACAGATATTCCAAGCCGCAATTTAGTTCATCCTATCACTTCCATCACCTATGATGCGCGATTAAATGCGGTGATTGTCCGTGATCACAAAGATTTAATGCCATTTTATCAGTCACTCATCGAGCGCTTTGACGTGCCAACCAAGGCGGTCGAAATTAAGGCAGCAATTGTGGATGTCGATGTGGGACAAAGTCGGAAAATAGGCATCGATGTACTGCAATTTCTTAATGGTGGGAAGGAACTCACCTGGCGGCCCGATGCAGGTGATGCAAAATTGACCGACGAAAATGCTAATTTTTTCGGCAAGCTACCCACACTAATCGAAGGGTATGATGTTAATGTTCGACTGCAAGCGCTGGAGTCGTCCAACGCTGCTAAGACTTTCTCTCGCCCATCGGTTCTTACCCTGGACAATATTGCGGCAGTCATTTCCCACAGCCATGAAAATTATGTGCGCGTTGCCGGAGCATATTCGGCGGAATTATTTACCATTTCGGCAAAAATTGCCCTCCGAGTCATCCCGCACATAGTGGAATTAGAAAATTCAGACGGAACCCTTGAGCGAAAAATCAAGTTGTTTGTAAGCATTGAAGATGGCTCTATGTCGGCAATGTCAGGTAGCGATGGAATGCCATCGGTTAGAAGTAGCCAAATTAATACACAGTCGATTTTGAATGAGGGAGAAAGTCTGGTTGTTGGCGGCTATTACAAGGAAAATCATCAAAATGTGCAGCGCGGTGTTCCATTTTTAAAAAATATTCCCATCATTGGGCGACTGTTCAGTTCTCAGGAAAGAAAAATTGATACAACGGAACGACTTTTCATCATATCACCGCGAATCGTTGAAATATCCGCAAATGAGGGCATCGATATTCATGAAAAATTTTTCCACGAGGGCAATTTATCGGGAAAGCCCATGATGGACATGGAAGATTTTACTATTAATCACACACTCAAACCACGACGGTAGGAGAATGGAAGCAATGTAAAGAATTTGGACGACCGCAAAAATCAAAACGCAAAATTAATTGCCAATACTCCGGCCGCAATCGCGGCTTTGACAAAAATGCAAAAAAGCAGAGAAAAATTTCTTCCACAATTTTTTGAATTCTGGTTAAAGCGGCCAATATAAAAGTGAATTTTTAGCCGCTACATGACATGTTATTTATCCTACCTTTTAACGGAATTTTTTCAATGCGTCACCAAATTTAATGCATTCTCACCAATTACTTGAAGTTTACCACCACTTTCGGAAGAGTAAATAGGACCCCATCAACAAAAATGAAATCTAAAATTGTGCATTTCTAGCAAATAATTCTCCAGCTGAAATCCATTGTCCAATTCTGGCAAAGTTCTGTGCACTTCAATTTTCCACAACTCCTTCTGCGGCAGGATTTCGTTGCATCCGATGACTCCATCATTGCTACCATGAAGGATTTCAAAAAGTGTGAATAGGAAATGAAAATTCTCATTGTAGATGCAGCATATTAGCCGTCCCAAGGCAGTGAAACTGACACGTTGCAGCTATTGAGGCGATTGAGTTTGCTCATATGTTCTAAAATATGCCGACGAATGCCGTCGGGCCGATCTTTCGCAATGATGGAACAATGACCTATTTTTTGCAAAATTTTTGGCAGCTCTGGGCTGAGTAGGCTGAAAAAAGCGCATAAGTGACTCTAGATTAACGATAAAAATCGGTCATATCCTACACGACGAAAGCATTGCGATTTTTCTATGCGGCTCACTTGGAAGAAATTCCGGATGATCGAATGCAATGGTGCGCAGTTGACTTGCATTGATATTTTCAAGATGTTTTGTCAGGTTAAACGGAAGCAATACAGATTCTCAGCAGTGGGAAATATGAAGATTTTGGTATTCGCCGATGGCCATGCGGTGAAAAAATTCAGCAGATTTTTTCTTCTCAACTGTAGTTGAAATCGGTCCCGACTGGTTCGCAAGTGCAAGCGACAAAAGTTATTTCCAATGGAGGCGATCGGACAATTTCCAGCCCAGGCAACGACGGCGCAAATTGGCATTGCCACACGGAGCAATGCCGCAACTGGATAGGTCATGTCCAATCACTCTACCCTGGCTAGTTAAAACTCCTAGTTGTCGACAAAAAAATGAAATTTATAAAAATTTTTTTTAAAACCTGAAGTAGTAAGTGTTTGAGGTATGTGGACAGCGGAAGTGTCCATGCATTAAATTACTTTTTTAATGCCTTGTTTCCTTAAATTGACATCATGCCTATGCATGTTTGCACTGATTTTCGCATGGGAAGAACCCGATCAAAAATAAGCAAAATTAAAAGATAAGTTCTTGAATTGTGGCATTTTAGAAATGGCCGATGAATTTTGTAGCAGGAGCGAAATATCACTAATTTTTCGGAGGAGTTCTGCATTTCCATGTTTTTCACTTTGCAATGAGCCTTAAATCGCACTCCATCAGTCGTTTATTTCTATCACTGAAGTGTAACCACTATCAGCTAAGATCGTCGGAAAGACTGCAGGGTTTCGCAGCGACTTTATTGTCCTGGGCGCGTATGCCATCGACTATGATGTTAACTTGAGCAACTTCCTTATTGGTCATAAATGTTATTTGCTTAGCAATATTCTGTTGAATTTGCGTTGCAACCTCCGTCAATGAAAAGCCAAAGTAGAGAAATACACGCACATCGATGGCGTAGTTTCCACTTTCATCCTCTTTAACGCATACGCCACGATCGCTATCTCGTTTGGAAAAAATTTCCGCGATGCCATCGATGAGTCTTCCTCCAATTTGAGCTACGCCCTCCACTTCTAATGCACTGTAGCGGACAATGCTGGCTATGACGCTATGATTTATACGTATCTCTCCACTCGGAAGAATGATTTCGTTTTCACCAATGATCTTTTCTTGTATTTTTTTGTCCTGATGATTTACTGATGATTTCATAGTGTTTTCCCCGATGGTTCCTTGGGCATTCTTTCATTGAATGCCTCAATGAATCTAGTACTTATTGCTCCACTTTGGAAAATGGGATCACGAATAATAGCACGCTGATAGGCAATATTTGTTACAAGTCCCCGAATGATATACTCAGAAAGAGCCTGATCCATGCGACGAATTGCTGCGTCGCGATTTTGGCCGTGAACAATTATCTTTCCGATCATGCTATCATAGTATGGTGGAACGCAATAGCCACCATAGGCATGTGAATCGATGCGAATGCCATACCCTCCCGGCGAGTAGTAAAGGGAAATTTTTCCCGGCTGCGGCGCAAAATTTTTTGAAGGATCCTCAGCATTCACACGACATTCAATGGCGTGACCCTGAATGCGAATGTCTTTTTGAGTGAATGTTAGTGGATCACCGCGCGCAATGCGCAGTTGCCATTGTACGAGATCAATGCCCGTAATTTCCTCACTCACTCCATGCTCTACTTGAATGCGCGTATTCATTTCCATGAAATAAAAATTTCCACTGGCATCGACAAGAAATTCAATGGTTCCGGCATTTTCATAGTTGCACTCTTTAGCAATGCGTACCGCCGCTTCACCCATTTTTTGGCGCAACGCTGGTCCCAAAGAGGGAGATGGCGCTTCCTCGACAAGTTTCTGATAGCGCCGCTGAATGGAGCAATCCCGCTCACCCAGGTGAACCACGTTTCCCAATCCGTCGGCAAGAATTTGAAATTCAATGTGTCGCGGATTTTCAATGAATTTTTCCAAATAAAGCGCACCATTGCCGAAATTTCTTTCTGCTTCGACACGCGCGATGCCCAATTCCTTCGCAAATACAGTTTCCGTATGCACGAGACGCATGCCCTTTCCGCCGCCTCCGGCGGCGGCTTTAAGCAGGATGGGAAATCCAATCTTTTGCGCAATTTTTAATCCCTCTTTTTCATCTTCGATAAAGCCACTATTTCCTGGAATTGTCGGTACTTTTGCTTTTCTTGCAACTGCCTTGGCTGATGCTTTGTCTCCCATGAGGGCAATGGTTTTCGCCGATGGCCCAACAAAGGTGATGTGACAACTTCTACATTGATCAGCAAATTTTGAGTTTTCCGACAGAAGTCCGTAGCCGGGATGAATGGCATCGGCATTGGTAATTTCCGCAGCGGCAAGAATGCGATCGGCACGCAGATAACTTTCCGTTGCCGGTGGCGAGCCGATGCAAATGGCCTCATCGGCGAGATGAACGTGCAAAGAATCGATGTCTGCTTCGGAATAAATGGCTATGGTTTTTAATCCTAACTCCTTGCAAGCGCGAATGATACGCAGGGCAATTTCTCCACGATTCGCGATGAGTACTTTCTCAAACATAAATTTCCTAGCTATCCATTTCTATTGGCAAATGACAATTCTTAGACAAAATTTTGCCAATTACTGCCAAAGCCATCGCGCATGACAACGCAATGATATGCCCAAAGCAAGCCATTTAGTTTTTCAATTGATCACAAAAACTATTTTTTGAAATCGTAGGGCAACTTATGCGCATTGAATTGACTATACGCCACCATATTCAACGCTCGTCGAAACGTTTGGGTCTATTTTTATATTTTGCGATAAAAATTTGCAAAAATCTCATTTGAAAGAGAAGCTCCTTTCTCCGACTTCCATTGCTTACATTTGAATGCCATTTATTTCGCCGATGAAATCGATGTGGTCGGTCGCAATTTTTGCAATCACATGAATTGAAATTTCTTGCACATTCTTTCATTTAACTCTAGCGGTCTATCCATGGAAGAATTACTTTACCTCTATGACAGCATGGATCGCCGTATCAAGCCGCTTAGTCGTTGCGGAGAAAAATTTGGATTTTATTGCTGTGGCCCAACGGTTTACAGCTATGCCCACATTGGAAATTTTCGCACATTTCTTGCTGCGGATTTACTCTATCGGGTGCTCATTCTCGGAGGCTATGAGCCATTCTATGTACGCAATTTAACCGATGTGGACGATAAAACAATTGCCGGATCGCAGAAGGATGGCATCACGCTCACTCAATTTACCCGCCACTGGGAAGATGTCTTTCATCGTGATTGCGTGGAACTCAACCTTCTTTCCCCCAATGTGGAGCCCCGGGCCGCAGATCACATAGTAGAGCAAATTAACCTCATCCAGCAGCTCATCTCCAAGGGCCACGCTTACGTACGTGATGGATCCGTATATTTTGCCATCGCCTCGTGGCCATCCTATGGCCGTCTATCCCGCATCGAAAATCAGGAATTGCTCGCAGCGGGGGTGACCGTCGACGACAAAGAGGCCCAGGAAGACTTTGCCCTGTGGAAAGCAAGTAAGCCATCCGACGGAGAAAATTTTTGGAAAAGTCCCTGGGGAAATGGCCGACCGGGATGGCACATCGAATGCAGTGCCATGGCACTCAAATACCTGGGGAAAAATTTTGCCATTCATGGAGGTGGCATTGATCTTTGCTTTCCTCACCATGAAAATGAGATTGCGCAAACGGAGGCAGCGATGGGCTGCAATCTCGCACAACTGTGGTTTCACGTTGCCCATTTGCGTGTCAGCGGTGAGAAAATGTCCAAAAGCCTGGGAAATCTTTACACCGTTGAAGATATTCGAAAAACGGGTTATTTGCCGCTGGAACTTCGCTACGCCCTGCTGGCTGGTCACTATCGCCAACCTCTCAATTTCACAATTGAGTCCCTGCATTCATCCCGAAAAGCATTGGAACGGATAGGGCGCTTTTGCCAAAAATTAGGGGATGTGGCGGTCGCAAATGTGGAAATGGCCAAAGAATTTAGCCGATTGAGTAGCATTTGGAAAATTCTACTACAGGATCTCAATACGCCGGAAGCCATTGGAAAGATGTTTGAGCGCATCAATGGTTTTTCCTGGGATGGTTTGAGTCGGGACGAGGCGGTGCAGGAGCTTAGCGAATGGCAGCGCTTGTTCTTTGCCTTTGGTCTAGAGTCGTGCCTTGCATCGCGCCCAATACGGTCCATCCCATCGGAAATTAAAGAAATGGCCGAGGAACGCCTCCGAGCGCGCCGAAGGAGAGATTTTCAAAGGGCAGATCACCTGCGCGAGAAATTAGAAATCCAGGGATGGCAGGTGGAAGATTTCGCCGATGGCTACCGACTCTATTAGTAATAGCGCCATTTACTGGGAAAAATTTGTAAAAATTATGTCCCTGATTTTGAATTATCAAATTTTTATTTCTGCATTAAAGTTCTATCGAGTCGATACTTATACTAAAAAAATAATCGATGCTCGCTCAGTCTCCCTAGAGCCCTGATGACGCCGAAAAGCTACTTTCATTACTTGATCGATCGCAATGAAAAGTTTATACCGCCTTCTCTATTCCGACTCACTTGTCGCAGGATGGCAATCTTTAAATTGCTGTTCAATAATTTCCATGTAGCATAGGAGAATATCCTGCCGCACGTGCTCCAAATCTCTTTGATTTTCTTTATTTTTTTCTTGATCGAAATTTTCATTGCGATGAAAATTCGGAAGTTTAAATTTGAGTGCTTTTTGCATGTTAATGATTTTTCCATTCACTTCATTTAGAATATCTTCCTTTTGTAATAAAGCTTTATTAGCTTCATCTAAGCTTTCAAGTTGCGTTTCATTATTTCTATTGGCAATTAATTCTCCTATATTTTTACGCATCAATTGAAAGTTCTCAATTTCCCGATTTACATCCTGAATTAATGGCTTTATAGATTCGCGGGATTTTTCGATTAAGCTCAATGAATTTATTGCTATATTCAGAAAATTAATTCCGCATTCAATTTCTCTCAGTTGCAAAGCCAGTAATTGCTCCAAATGTTTCCAATTAATATTCGCCATGTCGAAAATCAATTTAGGCAGAATCGTTAAAGGTTCAGGCTGATCCATGGCTGGCACAGTGATCATTGGCTCAGAATTGATTTCGTGCGAATTTTTAGAATTTGTGCTTTTTGAAGATTTTTTCTCATCTTTACCCACCTTTTGATCTGAAATGTCAATGGTGGTAGAAGTAAGTGTCGATGATAGCATATTACTACCAACGTCGTCAACGGTATCATTGCTATGCGACAGCGAAGGAGTTCCGATATTTTCATCGGCAACAATGATAGCACTATCTGATATTAATTTTAAAATTTCACCTTCACCACTAAATGTCTTTAGCATACCAACAAATCCTGCAATTTCGGCAATGGCTACCAATCCGGCGAGGATGAGCCATAGAGTGGTTGGCAGTGTCGCAAAAAACATAAGCGGTACCATTGATATAATTATGGCGATGCCAATCCCAATGCTGCAAAGCGACAGAATACGCTGTTTTCCGTGGAATAGTGACAGTCTAGTATCAGAATGTGTGGCATTCGTCGGATCCGAAACATTTTGCTCAGTCTGCGTGGATGTTTGCGTGGAAATTATCATACCCACGCCGAATCCTAGCAGTGAACCGATAGCAATAAATGAGGCAATCAATCCAATGGTAAATGTTACTTTGGCTGCGAATACTAAGATGAACAGAATTCCTGCCCCAACAGCAGCGCCCAAAATGGTGCACAAAATGACGGTAAATGAGCAAAAACCGCTTGCTCTGGCGCTATTTCCATTGAGTTGCGTTGCCGATTGGATTGAATCTATCGGCGATATGCTTACTGCGTGGAGCAAGTTTTCCGGTGGGTTTTGAGGGAATATCACTGGATTTAAGCCCGTGTGAGGCAAACCTATGCTTCCATCATACTGTACACTATCCGCTACCATCAATCCTTCACCACACCTCAACCTAGTTATTCTGCGTAGAATTCATCGATTGTCAATTGCGATTGGGAAAATATTTTTATCACTTCGAGCGCAAAAATTTAAATTTCAAGTAACCGTGATAATTTTACGCAAAATTCCAAAATTTCATTTGACTTTCAGTGGGAAAAATGCTTCAACGCACCATGAGCATTTTACAGTCACTCAACATACAAGTTCCACAATTATTTCCGATGGCAAATGGTGAAGAGTCCTTCTTGATCGGCCAAGCAACTGCGCTGCAATATATGACACATTATGGAAACATTCGGACCCAATGTCGAGAAATGTTGGCATCGTTAAATATTTTTAATTACCTTCTTGTCGTAAAAATTTACATCCAGAGGATCTCCAATGAGAATATCCCCCTAAGCTCAAATCATTCCCTCGAAGTTAATCACAGGGATAGTTTCGATGCCTTACTATACATTTTTTCCAATATGGATCCCATTGCTACTTTTCGAATTTTTGAAATAGATAGCGCATTTACTTGCATTAACGGTGAAATAAGAAAATCTGTTGATTCCATTGGAAATGTACAAATCATTATTGTTGTAAATTCAGGAAGCAACAATACCGCCTTACGTGACAATAACATACAGATAGGAAATAATCGACTAGCTAGTGAATTGAGTCACTAAATTCATTCATATTTCCTTGCTACCGCAAATTTATAAAGTTTTGCAAAAGAAAAGTATGCAATTTTTCTACCTAGCGAATAAAATCTAAAATTTCCATTCCATACACACTACCGGCCATCCAATTGCAATTCGAATTTTCTAGAATTACTGCCCAATGTAACGGCATCAAAACGGCCGAAAACGTGTCTACGTATTTTGCCATGACTTCAACGCGTTTTCGACCCAAATTTTTACAACAATCCACACCCGCACCTAATTCGCAGCATGTGCATTGTGTCAGGGCAACTTCATCCTATATATTTGCAGACGCCGTGAGGCGCCTTTTCCGGCATTCAAGATAGGTTGTCGAGCACTTTTTTAACGGAAATACAATTTAGCATTTTTTACACATTACGAATATTTCGCGAAAATATGGGGAAATTTAAAATAGCGCAAATTTTGAAAAAATGCTGATCCCAACTGGCCATGAACCATTGCATTGCCGGTCACTTCCCATTGGCTTTTTCACGAAAAATCGGCTGCAATTTTCCCGCAACGGGAGATCTGCTCCAGAATAATTGTTGAGTGGGGCGGAAGAAAAAGACTGAGCGACTGCGACATGGCATTCCATGGAATCGCTTCGCTGAATTTTGAGCCAAAATTTCCCAAGCCATGGCCGCCATACTCCTGGCCATCACTGTTGAGTACTTCACGCCAAATTCCCACAGTAGGCACGCCGATTCGATAGTGGTTACGACCCATGGCGCTGAAATTGCACACCACCAAAATGCATTGCGAGTCATCGCAGCCGCGTCGGAGATAGGTTAGGACACTGCTTTGGTGATCGTCTGGATTAATCCATTGAAATCCGCAGGGCTCATCGTCGTAATAACCGAGCCATGGCCGACCATGGTAAAGGTGATTTAGATCACGTATCCACCGCTGCAAACCCCCGTGGTCGAGGTGGTCGAGGAGATGCCAATCTAAGCTCCTTGCGTAGTACCACTCATTGTATTGGCCGAATTCTCCGCCCATGAACAGCGTTTTTTTACCGGGCCATGTCCACATGTATCCGAAGAGCGACCGCAGCATTTGTGCCTTTTGTCTAATTTCATTGGATGGCATGCGGCTGAGCAGCGAAGATTTTCCATGGACAACCTCATCGTGGGACAGCGCAAGTATAAAGTGCTCCGAGTATTGGTAAAGCATGGTAAATGTGAGCTTGCCGTGGCAATGGCTGCGGCGGAAGGAATCGGTGGAAAAATAATCCAGTGCGTCATGCATCCACCCCATATTCCATTTAAAATCGAAGCCAATTCCACCGCAGTCCACGGGAGCGGTAAGGCGAGGAAATGAGGTTGCTTCCTCGGCAATGGTAAAAATTCCCGGGAAAAGCTTATGCGTCAAAATGTTAAATTCCTTTAGGAAATCAATTGCTTCAAAATTTTCTCTGCCACCGCAAAAATTTGGGATCCATTGGCCGGCGCTGCGCATATAGTCTAGATAAATCATGGAACTGACCGCGTCCACACGAAATCCATCGATGTGATAGTCTTCCAGCCAGCTCAGTGCACTTGCCAGTAAAAAATTACGAACTTCATTTCGGCCATAATTAAATACCAATGTTCCCCACTCCTTATGTTCCCCCTGGCGACTGTCCGCATGCTCATAGAGGCAGGTGCCGTCGAATTGTGCCAGGGCAAAGCGATCCTTGGGAAAATGGGATGGTACCCAATCGAGAATCACTCCGATGCCGCTGCGATGAAGTACATCTACAAAATATTTAAAGTCATTTGCCATCCCATAGCGTCTCGTTGGGGCAAAAAATCCGGTAGTTTGGTAGCCCCAGGAACCCTCAAATGGAAATTCGCAGATAGGCAAAAGCTCCACGTAATTAAATCCCATCTGAGAGCAATAGGTTGCCAGTTGATGGGCATTCTCCGCATAGGTCAAGGGACGATCTCCCTCTTCCTTAACCCGTCTCCAGGAACCCAAATGAATTTCATAGATGGAAATAGTCTTACGGAATGGTCGTTCGCGGCGCCGCTTTTCCATCCAGCGGTCATCGCGCCAAATGTGAGTCTTTTCCCGCTGAAATAGGGATGCATGGTGCGGCGGACCTTCGTAGGACTTGGCAAATGGATCGCTGCGCAATTGCACATGGCCAAGACTATCGACTAATTCATACTTGTAGGGGCCGCGGCCAGACAACCCTGGCATAAAAATTTCCCAAATTCCTGAACTTCCCAGCGGCCGCATGGGGAAATAACGGCCATCCCATTGGACAAAATCCCCTACCAGAGAAACGCGGGAAGCACCCGGCGCCCAAACGGCAAAGCGCATTCCAAAAACACCATCAATGGCGCAGAAATGCCCCCCCAGGTGGCGGTGAATGTGCAGAGATTTTCCCTCGGCAAAGAGATGGCAATCGAATTCGGAAATGGTTGGAGGAAACCGATATGCATCCTCAAACTCTCGCACCGGCTGGCCATGGGGCGTTGCCCGCAGAAGATAGGGAAATGGAGCAGCCGTCTTTCCATCGGATTTCCAGAAAAAAATTCCATCGCGGTGCTGCTTTTCCATTCCATGGAGTTCGCCGGTTTTTCGATTTACTACATCGCATTGAGTCACGCCGCGAAGAAATGTTCGCACAATTATATGTTCCTTTTCCCTGTGCATACCAAGTACATCATGGGGTCTCGAGCACCTTCCGTTTAATAATTTTTCATTAACTTCCTCCCAAATCACGCTCGGAGTATGCCGATTAGTCGATGGAAAACCAACATAAAAATCGTGAAAATGATAACATTCGTAGCATTTATTTTGATTCAACACCCATAGGAAAAATTCAATCACCTCCAATAATTTTCGACCTGAGTAGCAAAAGTAGAAATTGCAGTTGAAAATTTTTTTCTTGAAATAGTTTCTAGAAAATGCAGTATGCAGACTTGGAATGGATATTAATATGAAAGTCACATCCAAACCAGAGACGACAAAAAAATCATGCCTCTACCCGATGCTACTATTGCTGTCGGTGGTAGGTTGTGCTCTGCTTTCAATCTACGTTGCACCCATACTTGCAATGGCAATTGGTTGTTCTGCAGCATGGGTCATCGCGGCCATGGTAATTTTGGAAATTGCAGTTGTTGCGCTCATCATTTTGCTCTATGTCAATAAAAGCTTCGATAAAAATTCCAGTACATTAGTAGCTAATCAAAATTTGAATGGTTATATCGACTGTGATATCGACTGTGATATCGACTGTGATGGAGAGAATGATGTACAAATTTTAGATAAAATTTCGAAAGTACTGAATGGGGAATTTGAAAAAGTTAGCGGCATAAACATAAATAAAAAAGATGCAATTATATTGCTGGAAAATTCCAATCTCACTGCAAGCGAAAATGCAAATAAAGTGAAAATAAGAATTGGTCGCAGAATTTCAGTGGAAGTTTTCACTCAATTATGCGAAAAGTGCAGTAATATGAAAGAGTTAAGGTACGTCAATGATGAGCACTTGGATTCATTTCCAGTTGAAAAATTGCCAAAATCACTCACGCGGATTGAAATTACGGGTAAAGTAGAAATAAAAAATGATGCATTTAGCGGGTTTGATCGGCTTGAAGACCTGTATCTTAGTGGGGTTAATGTAAGTGAAATTATTGATAAATCAGTGCTACCATTGTCGCTTAAAAAATTGGAACTTCGTGGCGGATCTATAACGGTGGATAAGTCTGCGTTTGCAAATTTGGACTTTCTACGCCTTATGTCAGTTAATATAAATAGAACCATTGATAATCTATCGAATTCCGTTTCGAGTCTTTCAATACATTCAAAGGCAGCGATAAAATCAAGTGTGCTGGTAAAGGTAGATGAATGTGATCTAGGGGAAGAAGTAGTTATAGAAAACGACTTGCCAATCATAAAGCACGAGTTGCCATTTTGGAGACGGCTCACACTTTGCTCTGCGAATCAAAAATGGATCATGGAACAAGATATTCCACATGTACCGCAAATTACTCTTTCCGGGCCCAGTTGGAAGGAATTTCCAAATGCTAGCTTGTTAAGCTTTTCGGAGTTGACATGGATCCATATCGGCACAACGGAAATAAAGGAATGGCCTGATAAGTTAACTCTCCCGAAAGGATTGGATACAATCATTGTTCCAAGGGCAAGTATGCATCTTTACAATGGTGCAGCGCTTGCGAAGCTCGAAAAAATGACAGAAAAAATCATAAGGGTAGAGGAGCACGGGGAAAAAATGATGAAAATAGTACTTCGGAAAAACAGTCCTGCGTGAAGAATATTAATTTTACCGGCATATGCCAAGGCACAGTCTAGCGGCATTGGCTAACGGTACAAGCTTGAAAGCACTGCGAAATTGATTGCTCTCATCCTGCGAATTTCTCCAATTTTTCTCGGGAAAAGAGATTTTAAAAATCTTCTTTTTATGTCTTGCCGTGAAATAAAGGAATGTTAGAAAGTGGGTGATGAAGGATTTTTACGTAACAACAGCCATTGACTACGCCAACGGACATCCCCATATCGGCCATGCCTACGAAAAAATATTGGCGGATGCAATTGTGCGGTCCCGTCGCCTGGAGGGAATGCGCTGCCACTTTCTGACCGGCCTGGATGAGCACGGGCAAAAGGTGGAGGAAACGGCGCGGGCAAAGGCCATGGAGCCAAAGGCCCTATGCAACGGCGTTGCCGAGGAATTTCAGCGGATGTGTTCTCAATTCCATGTTGCCTACGACGACTACGTGCGAACGTCGGAGCAGCGCCACAGGAGTGTAGTATGTAGCATTCTCGACAGACTCTATAGGACGGGTGAAATTTATAGGGCTTCCTATGTCGGCATGTACAGTGTCCGCGCCGAGCAATTTGTCCAGGAAAAGGATAAAGTCAATGGGGAGTGGCCCGAGGATCTCGGAGAGCCGGTGCAACTGGAAGAAACAAATTATTTTTTCCGGCTGAGCAAGTACCAGGATTGGCTGGTGGACTATTTGAAAAAAAATCCCCACTTCATTTTTCCCTCATTTCGCCAGAAGCAGGTAGTGGAATTTCTCAAGGAACCAATCAATGACCTTTGCATCTCTCGGCCAAAGTCGCGGATTTCATGGGGAATAGAGCTACCATTTGACAATGAGTACGTTACCTATGTGTGGTTTGATGCACTCATTAACTATATTTCTGCCATCGGATACGGCACTGAAAAATTTTCCAATCTCTGGCCGGCAAACATGCAGGTCATCGGCAAAGATATACTCATCCCAGCCCATGCAATCTACTGGCCAATCATGCTTCATGCCCTTTCCATCGAACCACCCCAGCAACTCATCGTTCACGGATGGTGGCTCGCTGGCGGAGGGGTGAAAATGTCAAAGAGCCTAGGAAATGCCATAGAACCATTGTCCTACGGTGAACTCTACGGCGGCGATGCATTCCGATTCTTTGTCCTCATGGAAATGGCAACGGGACAGGATAGCAATTTTTCTCATGACCTCTTCGTCGCACGCTATAACAGCGATCTAGCCAACGGTCTGGGCAATTTACTTAGCCGACTCATGCAGATGGTGGGGGCCTACTGCGGAGGCGCCATTCCCAAATGGGAAATGGCAACGGCACTTTCTCAGGAAGTGGCGGATGCGGCGAAGACCATGGTGCATGCCGTACGGCGCAGTTACCGCGATTTGGACTTTAGCGGCGGAATGCGAGAAATTTTTACATTTATTGCCCTACTGAACCGCTTTGTCGAAATGGAAGCGCCCTGGAAGTTGGCAAAGATGGAGGGCGAAGGGGCAAGGAAGCACCTCCATGGCACCCTGCACGTGCTCGCCGAAGGCATCCGCATCTCCACGGACCTACTGCGACCAATCATGCCGGAAATTTGCAAGAAAATTTTTAGCTTGCTCGGTGTTGGTGCCTGCGCTACCTGGAACGTGTTGGACTGGGATGGAACGGTAGCTGAAAGTAAAATGGGAGAACGCACCATTCTTTTCCCCAAAATAGAAAGAGAGGAAAAAATTGCAGTGTCTTAGATGTCATGCGAGGGACACGCGGGTCGTTGATACTCGCCAGGGAATAAGGATGTTTTCCATAAGGAGACGTCGTATTTGCAATGCCTGCGGATTTCGCTTTTCGACGGTAGAATTTCCTGTTCGCGAGGAAATTATGGTAAGAAAACGGAGTGGCAGATTGGAGGAATTTGACCGAGAAAAAATCCATGCAAGCTTTCAAATGGCATTGAAACGCGGTTCGTTTCAGCGTCAACAGATTGATGCTTTGGTGGACGAAATCACGGCCACTCTATCCATCAAAGAAAAAAAATCGGTGGACTCTTCTACTATCGGAATGGCGGTGCTGCAGAAATTAAAAAATTTGGATGAATTGGCCTATCTGCGATATTTAAGTGTCCACCAGACCTTTTCCAATTTAGAAGATTTTCGAAAACAAGTATTTCAATCGGAGGAATCCTGTGACGACACTATTTGAAAAAATTTCCCAGAGAGAACTCCCTGCGGAGTTTCTCTACGAAGATGACCGCTGCTTTGTCATCCGTGACATCGTTCCGTTGGCGCCGGTACATCTATTGATTATCCCGAGAAAGGCACTGGTAAATCTCTATGAAATCGAAGACGAAGATGTACTGTTGCTTGGCCATTTGCTGAAAATTTCGAAGAAAATGGCAGAAATGTTTGGCGATGGAAATGGGTTTCGCATTGTCATTAACAGTGGCAAATTGGCCGGTCAGATAGTACCTCATCTCCATCTTCATTTGCTTACCGGGAAAAGTCTCTCCCAAAGATTTTCATAGCCGCACATGCCACGGCCGCGGGTGGACTTGTCATCCCAGTTTTTCTCGACTACTTCCACATTATCGTTATCGCATTTAAATTTTCCAAAAATAAGATCCTTAAATTTTTCGACCCCTTTCATTTCGATGGAAATTTTCTCCTCGTCACTATTAGTCGATTCTCCAATATGCAATTTTAATTTTTCCTGCAAGTATTCCGTAATTTCGCCCATATCAAATATTTTAACTATTTCGCTAATTATTTCATCTCTTTGCGTGTCACTTTCATATGCTGTCATGTTATGCATTATATTTAAGAAATTATCATCGCCTAGCAATTGTTTTTTCGCCGGTATCGAATATCTCACCGATAAATTTTAGACATTTTCTTCTGAAATCGATGCCACTTTGGTAACATAAAAAATTTAAAATTGCTACTTTTCCATTTAATTCGCTAGTTAGACAAAGTCGCTTTAAATCTTTCTTCGAAAGAGTTTTATGTAAAAATCCCAAACAATTACACATACCACGTTTACATTTTTAGTTCCGGCCACATTGGATGCAGCACTTAAAATGCTATTTCTTCCATGTGCACACTAGTTAAATGAAATAATTGAACACATTTGCTATTACTCAGTGACTCCAAGACATTTTTAATTAATTCTTGATTAGCCCCATAGTGACACATGGCAGCCAATGGGGTCCACCTATCTCCACTTTTTAATTTTAAAAGCAACTCTAGATAGCGATTTCGAAGCGCATCCGATTTAAATTCAATCATTGATTGCACGAAAAGATCACGATTTCTTCTGTATTGCACATTAGTTACGCCGTCAAATAAGTTGGCAAGTGTGTAATGCTTTGCATTAAATGGCGTTGTGAATAATATCTTAAATCCATTTTCCGGTAAAAAAATAGCACATCAACGAATTTACGCATGAAACTTTCATATTCGCTATTTCTACCTTCATAGCTCACGGAACAGCTGAAATAATTCACCATGTGTAAAAACTTACTTCGAAGCATTTTTCCTCATAATCATCGGGCAATTGAAAAAGATCATCGGGCACATTTTCTAAAAGAAGTGGATATTCCGCTTTATCCTCGGTGGAAAGTTTTTCGAATCTTTCGCGCCAATAAATTTTATAACCTTCCCAGTGTGGACTCAGCAGTTTTTCCATATTTCCCATGAAAAGTTGTAAAAGTTGCAAATTTCCCTTCGCGTGAGCCCTCACCGTACAAATAATTCCTTCACACAGCAAAGCAAGAGCAGTGCAGAGCAATTTTTTCATTCTCGAATTTAAATCTCAGCAGAAGCAGTTGCCGGGTTGCCAATCTTGAATTTTTATTCCCACAATTGAGATTTAACTTTTGTCCATAAAAATGTTGCATGTGCCGGCGAAGCTGCCTAGAAATTGAAAAGGAGCTTTCTGTGCAAACGTTTCATTTTGTTCATGACTTTTCACTCATACTTATGGTGGCTGGACTTGCCGCCGTGCTATCGAGGTCTCTGCGAATTCCTCCGTTGCTTGGCTATATCATCGGCGGGGTCATTCTCAATATTCCGCTTGGAGGCGAATGCATTATTCACAGTCAGGAACTTATTCAGCAGCTCAGTGAACTCGGCATCGCATTTCTTATGTTCTATGCCGGTTTGGAGTTCGACTTGGGAAAGCTGCGGCAATTCTTCAGTTCTGTCGTCCTTGCCCTATTTTTTCAAACATTTCTCATGATTCTTCTCGGCCGTATTGTGGCACCATTGCTTGGTTGGGGAGGCTTAAGCGGCTTGTTTCTCGGAGGGCTATTGGCCATTAGTTCCACCATGATTACGCTGCCCATTCTCGCAGAACAAAGGGCGCTGAAGAGTAATTTCGCACAGCTCTCCATCGGCGTCCTCGTTTTCGAAGACATCCTTGCCATCATGTTACTCGTTATTCTGTCCGGTATTTCCATCACGGGACACTTCGCATGGGATGCGATGGGGCGGGTAACATTTCTCGTCGGAACGTTTGTGGTGGCCGTGTTTTTTATCGGCCGCATGCTTGCGCCTTCAATTATTCGCCTTCTGCTGAAGTTTAATTCCGAGGAGATGATTACCATTGTCGTTGTTGCATTTTTGCTTGCCATTGGATTTTTAGCCGAATGCGCCAAATTTTCTATTGCCCTAGGAACCTTCCTCGCCGGAGCAATTTTTTCAAAGTCACAGCTTTCATCGGCTATCGAACGGCATATTCATCCCCTGCAAACTATTTTTTCGGCCATCTTTTTCGTGTCCATAGGATTGACCATCCACCCGGCCAACCTTTGGCATCATATTTTTCCAATCTGCATTCTCACGGTCCTCGTCTTCATATTTAAGGCATTTGCCTGTTTTATGGGATTATTTCTCAGCGGGCAAACGGGGGAGGATAGTCTGAAGGCGGCCATAAGTAAGGCGCAGATTGGCGAGTTTAGCTTTGTCATCGCGTCCCTCGGCGCATCCCTGCACGTGGTAGACAGCGCACTGCTCGATATCGCAGTCGGTGTTTCCATCGGTTCCATCATCTGTACATCCTTTTTTAGTCCCCGGGCCAAAAGCATCTACGGCAACATATCGCGCATTCTGCCGCGGAGTGTCACTGAATTGGGCGAAACCTACCATTCCGTCCTGCTCCTCATCCGCGGTAGAATGTCTCAAAATCGCCTTCTCAAGGCGGCCAGTCGACCACTTATTCACATCGTAGTTAACACATTTCTATTTGCAGCTTTGCTTTCCATTACTTCGTTCTCAATGGGTATTTTGGCCAAAATTGACTATCTAATTCCTTGGCTGCGCGAAGTTAATGCTGCCATCTGGATTGCCGTTGCCGTTCTGTCACTTCCGCTATTTGTCCCGACGGTAAAGCAAATTAATGTGCTCTTTTTTGCATTCATCGATGGCGTACTTTCCTCTGGCAGAGAAAATTCGGAGCAGCGGGAGGCAAATAGAAGTCTCGGCGGCATCTTTCAATCCATAATTTTTGTCATTCTCCTCATTATCTTCGGTGGTGTATTTCTTTCCGTTTCTTCTCCGCACTTGCCTCACGGCTCAACCCTCATTGCATTTTTGGTGTTGCTAATTTTTTCCGCAATTGTCTTTTGGCGCCGAGTTTCCCGATTTAATTCAAAAATCGAACTCTATTTTATTTCCACGTTTAATCGCAGCGTTGAATGCCAATTGGAAAAGCAGCGTAAGCAGATGCTAGAAAAATTTCATAGCAATCCTACCTATGCCATGGATATGCAAGAAATTACTGTCAAAAAAAATAGCACACTGTGCGGAGCAAAGGTCAGCAAACTTGCCCTGCGGGAAAATTTTGCGGTCACCATCGTTGCTGTTCGCCGTGACGGCTACACGGCATTTTCGCCCAATCCGGCCACAAGACTATTTCCAAATGACACACTTATTATTGTGGGGAAGAGCGGTGGCCTTCATCTGGTTGCAGAATTCTTCGATGCTTCCTGCCACTCAGACGATGGCCAAGCATCTCCATCGGAGGAATTTGCCATGGAGCAGCTGTGTCTACCAGCGAAAAATGCATTCATTGGGAAAACCCTCATTGAGTGCAATTTACGCCAAAATTATGGGGTAAATATCCTGGCAATTCAACGGGCCGAATGCGTCATTGATTCGCCGGCCGGGTTTGAAGTTTTACAGGTCAACGATGTTCTAGTTGTCATTGGCGAAAAATCATCGGTGTCTCAGCTACAGGAAAGTTTGGAATGTTCCCATGCATAGCTGGCAATCTGCACGGCCCTATGGTGGTGTGTTGCTCGTTGATAAACCCATCGGTCTTTCATCTTTTCGCGCCGTTGCCGTGGCGAGGCGGGCACTAGCGGTAAAAAAAGTTGGCCACGGTGGAACCTTGGATCCGCTGGCGACGGGTCTTCTCATCCTATTCATTGGAAGTGGAACCAAGCTCGCTTCCTCCATCATTGGCTACGACAAGGTTTACGATGCACGCATTCGCCTGGGCATGGCCACGCTGACCGATGACCGAGAAGGCGCCGTGATTAGGCAATTGCCATGGGAAAATGTGGACGAAAAAAAAATTCTATCGGCCATTTCGCAATTTTTGGGGAAGCAAAGCCAAATTCCTCCGCAATTTTCTGCGAAAAAAGTGGCTGGACAGCGTGCTTACACCGCGGCAAGACGTGGGAATTTTGTTTCACTGACTTCATGTAATATCCACATATATCAATTAATCCTTCGGCGGTGCCAATTGCCTTTCATCGATGTGCACATCCACTGCTCCAAGGGCACCTATGTGCGCGCCGTGGTGCGAGATTTCGGCGAATGGCTCGGGTGCGGGGCGCATCTCCATGCCCTGCGAAGAACAAATGTGGGACATTTTTCCATCGAAAATGCATTACATTTAGATCAATTGGAATACCTTACGTCAACTGAATTGCTGTCCCACATGGATAAAAATAGTGCTACCCTTGAAAATTTTTAGAGTAAATAAAATTGTGCTTGAGATGCCGGACCAAATTGTCTAGTCTAATTGTGTGGGTATGGTGTTGGATGCTGCAGCGGAATCCGCAGAGTGCGAATCCGCAGAGAATGGCGGACTTGATCTTACTCTAATCGGAGAAGTGCTCAATGGGGAAATATCCGCCTTTAACGTGATTGTACACCGCTATCGCAAGCGCATTTACGGAGTAATTTATCACATTATTCATAGCCATGCCGATGCCGCCGATCTCACACAGGATACATTCATACAGGCATTTCGTTCACTGCATAGCTACCGCGGCCGATCCGCATTTTATACGTGGCTCTACCGCATCGCGATAAATTGCACGTTGAAACAAATGCGCCGATGTAAGAGTAAGAGGAGTCAAATTCTTCATTTCGATCCCATGGATCAAAATGCGCTGGATGATTGTAGTGGCAACTTAATCAACTCCATGGCTTCTTCCCTAAAAACAGATCGCGAAATTATTTTGCACGAGTTGCGCCATGACATTGCTGCAGCGCTCGCTAAGCTGTCACTGGCACATCGAACGGCCATTGTTCTTTCCGAAATGGAGGGTCTCTCGGCCGAGGAAATTGGAGAAATTGTGGGATGCTCTGCAGGAACCGTCCGCTCTCGCATCCACTACGCCAAGGAAGAATTGAAAGTATTTCTGGGACGCTATTTGAAGGAAATATAACGGTGAAAAATCACAACGAAAAACTTTCTAAGCTCTTGGCCGTTATGCGCTGCGAAGAACCGGATGAGGAATTTTGGAAATCCTTTGACCAGTCCATGAAGAAAAAATTGGCCATGGAAAAAATTCCACACAGGCCACGATTGGGCTTATTTCTAATTCAATTTCACCTGAAATACATTGCCATGCCATTGGTCGCCGCGTGCTCCATTGCTTTTTTGCTTTGTCTAAGGGATTCCCAGCCCTGGCAAATGTCGTTCTGTGCCAATGGTGAAGTGGGGGACGAATTCGGCATCTATGCCTTCGAATCCGACGATGGGGGCAATGAAAGATTTTTTGGCAATGAGTGCTGCGAATCCGATGGGCGAGTTTTCTTTACCTGCGAAACAAAACCAGCCGTTTCTCACTACATGCTAACGGCATTGGAATTTTGAGGGAAGCAATGACTGCCCTGAGATGGATCACCTTTGCATTTGCCATTGCCGCAGTAACTTTTCATCCATTGGAAGGAAAATTTTGGAGCGATTGGCGGCATTTCGGTAAGCCGCCGGAGAATTTGCAATCGTCCATAGGACAGGTATTTGAAAAATATGCGTCGTCCGTTGCCCGCGTCGTATGTTTTTGCAAGGTGGCCGATGGGGATGTGTTAGAAACGCGTGTCAGTTCGGGATTTTTCATTGGAAAAACCGACATGCTGATTACGGCGTGCGGTGTGGTCGATGATGCGCAGCAAATTATTATCGAATGCGGTGCGCTTTCTTCGGAAGCAGATGTGGTTACCAAGGATCCCGTTTCCGGACTATGCGTACTGCAGCCGCAGGAAAAATTTGATTTGCAGAATGGAATTGATTTTACAGTGGAGCGGCGAAATGCGCTCCCAAGTCCAACGACACTTCTCTTGGCCATTATGTGCCTAACTGACTCCTATCCGTCGCCACGGCTCGGCATGGTAACGGGGAAAAATATCTCGTTCGGCAACACCTATTTTCCAACCCACTATCTCCGCTCGGACATTGCGACCTGCGGCGGCATGCCCGGAGCGCCTGTATTTGATTTGAATGGTTCCTGCATTGGCATGGTAAGTGCTTCCATTCCCCAAATCGGCGAATGCTTCCTCATTCCATTCAATGCCATTTCCCGCGTGGTAAGTGACATTTTGGCCCATGGACGTGTGCGCTATGTGCACATCGGCATCCGTGCCCAACTCAATAGAGATGAGAGAGAATGCTGCTCCATAGAGGTTGCCTCAATCATTCCCGATTCGCCGGCAAGTCATTCGCCGATCCAAGTGGGTGATCGGCTATTGGCATTCAATGGTACCGAATTGCATTCCATCGGAGACCTGTGCGATGCCATATTTTATTCCCGGCCCGATGGCCCAATTCCCATTATACTAGCCCGGGAAAATGAAATACTTTCCTTCACCATTTGTCCGATGGAAAGATGACAATTTCCTCAATTTGAAATATCAAAGAAATCGTCGTCGTCAAATAGGCCAAGGAGATCATCCTCAACGGAGGCGGCCTTTCCCGTTACCTTGGAATTAGTCGACGTGGTTGTTGTCCTTGATTCGTTGGAGGAAAAACGATTGGATGCCACATTGAGCAGCTGTCCTTCGCGAATCTTGTCTGGTTGCAAAATGCCATTAATGTCCATAATCTCTTTAATGGTCATGCTGTGGGCTGCTGCTATAGTGGATAGCGTATCACCTCGTCTAACCGTATAGGTTTCATTTCCCGCCGTAACGACCTTTGAATTGAGGGAAACGGATTCGGGATGCAGAGTTAAATTTTCATGGTCTGGCAATTTGGGAACAATGAGTTGCTGTCCAACCATGATGGTGTCGCCAGAAAGATGATTAAGTTGATAGAGTTCGGCAATCGTGCACCCGCGGCGCCGTGCAATGCGACTGAGCGTATCGCCGCGCGTTACGGCATAGTATTCTACGGTAGAGGGAATATTGCGAATGGGAATTTGCACCTTTTGGCCAACGCAAAGTATATCCTCCCTACTGGCATCATTTGCCTTCAGTAAGTCATTCATGGACACACTATGACGCCTTGCTATTTTCCAATAGCTATCGCCTTTTACAACAACATAGTCCTTGTAGGTGATGCTTTCATAGGCAGGTTTTCTCGGCTTTGCCCGCAGTTTTTCACCACTGTCGTCTTCAAACCCCGTCAACACAGTTCGCGAATAGTAACTGCTTCCGCTGTCAATGCGATGCCGCTTTAGCATGCTCGTGCAGCCCGTTTCACCTAGGACAAGCACCAATGCACAGAGTCCCATCCCCAAAAGTCCATTGCAAAATTTCATAGACATGGCCCATGTGATAGAATTCCGCAGAGGTAGGCAATAGAAATTTGCATAACTTTTTTAAAATTTCTAAAGCCGATCGCAAATCTCCCTTTCGAACCAATTCCCACGCTCCGCGTAATTCTTAAATCGGTCAAAGCTTGCAAATCCTGGGCTGAATAGCACAGCTTTTTTAGTGCCATCGCCACTTTCAATTTCCTTGCGCAGCCGCTGGCGCAATTCATCGTCTTTGGAAAAAAAGTGAATTTTTTTACCTTTGAAGTGGGAAAAAATGTGCCAACCCATTTCTCCCATGGCAATTGTCCCGGCGACTCCGGCGACGATGCTTGCAAAGTCATTTACATCTTCCCCCTTCGAACGGCCGCCAGTGATCCATAGCAATTGATCACACTTCAGTCGGATGGAAGAAACTGCCGCGCGGACAGCGGCGGCGTTGGTTGCCTTGGAATCATTCCAAAATGACACATTCCCAATGGTGCGGTAGAGGTGAAGGCGGTGCGGCGGAAATGCAAAATCGCGGAGAAGTCGCCCAGGATGCACTTCCCATGGAGCAATTTCCTCCAGCAGCCGTTCGACCAGGGAAAAATTATTGATTTGATGCTGAAATTGCAATTTGCCTCCACTCTCCGCTTCGCAGCTATGCGCGCCAGTGATCCCGCTGACCACTTCGCAGTTGCTGGGCAATGGAATGGAAAATTCTTTAAATTGCTCAGCGACGCCGGCGGATAGGAAGATTTTTTTCTTGGCTAGGTTGAGTAAGTTTCGCTTTGCTAAAAAATAGCTGAAATAATCGCCGTGCATATCCAAATGATTGGGGGAAAAAGTGGTCCAAATGGCATAGTCGGGGCGAAAAACTTTGAGATTTTTTGCCTGAAAAGAACTCACTTCGCACACATTCCATAGCCGTGAATTACCTGCCAGTGTATCCACGAGCTCAATGGTCGGTAAGCCGATATTTCCGGTGCCGATCGCGGGAATCGATAGCTTCCCTAGACAATGGCAGAGCATGTGCACCGTTGAAGTCTTTCCATTCGTACCCGTGATCGCCACCGTTGGATTGGCGTAGAATTTTTGGGCAAAATCCAGGTCTCCAATGCATGGAATTCCAAGGTTTTTGGCTCGCTGAAGGATTGGCGAATTGATGGCTCCGGGGCTGTGGACGAGGAGATCTATGTCCCCGATGGATATGTCGGCACTTCCATCGTCATCGCAGCAAATTTTCCAACGGTAATTTTGATTTTCACAAAATTTTCGCACCGCTTGTCCGGTAATCCCTCTGCCGAGGATAAGAATCTTGCTGAACCCGTGAATGGGCATTTTTTTCTTCGGAGGCAAGGAAAGCGTATCCTTCGATTGCGCGGGCACATGTATCCGAAGATTTTTTAAATTTTCTTCCACGGCGACGCAATCGCTCAAGAAGCTTTTCCCCTGCACTGTTTCATGGATGGTTTCGTGGCCTTTCCCTGCGATGAGGAGCATGCCGCGGTGTTTTTTTAAGGCATGCACTGCCCAGTGGATGGCCCTTTGGCGGTCGGGAATGCAACTAAAATTATTTCTTCGGAAGCCGCCAATGATTTCTGCAAAAATTTTTTCCCTGGGTTCGTTGCGGGAATTGTCTTCGCAAACAATGGAAAAGTCGCTGTAGCGCTCGGCAATTGCAGCCATCATGGGCCGCTTTTCCCTATCTCTTTCGCCGCCACACCCAAAGAGTGTGTGAATAACACATTTTCTGCGGCGACGCAGAGAGCGAAGCACGCACTCCAGAGCGGCCGGTTTGTGGGCAAAATCGATGAAAATTTCGCCTCCAAAATCTGGCACAATGCGCTGCATCCTTCCTGGAACGGGATGCAATTGCTCCAATCGGGAAAGCGCCAAATCCAAATCCACCGCATGGGCTGTTGCAGCAATGGCCTGCAAAAGGTTCATTCCCTGAAAATCACCGATTAGTTTTGTAAAAAATTCATGGCACTTGGATCCATGGCAAAAGCGAATTATCGATCCCTCCCTCAAATTTTTACAGGATAGTAGTCGCCACTGGCAGCGATGGGAAGTTCCGACGGCGGCGGCGGAAATGTTTTTCTCTTTGAGTAATTTCAGCAATCGCCTTCCAAATGTATCATCTCCGTTGGTGACGATGCAATTGGATACGGAGCCATTTCGGCCATCGAAGAGGCGAATTTTTGCATCAAAGTATTCCTCCATGGATGAATGGTAATCTAGGTGTTCATGGGACAAATTGGTAAAAATGGCCGCTTCGATTGGAATTGCAAATAGGCGTTTTTCGCAGAGGCCGTGAGAACTTAACTCGACAGCAACGGTGTCACAGCCGTCACTGAGCATTTCGCGAAAATTTGCAAATGACTGCCTTGCATCTGCCGTAGTCATTGGCGATGGAAAAGTCCTATCCTTCCATTGGCTGTCAATGGTGGTGAGTCGCCCGCAGGAATTTCCAAGAATTTGCTGTATGGCATAGGCAACGGTTGTTTTGCCCGCCGTTCCCGTGACTGCATAAATTTTTAAATTTTTGTCAGGATTACCATTGAAGCGGCGCTGCGCTTCGGTCCATGCGGCGGCAACATCGGAAACTTGGTGCCAAATTAATTCATTTGGGAAAAATTTCTTCGATGGTTCCTCGGAAACAATTGCCCGTGCACCGCGCCGAATTACCTCTTCCACAAATGCATTGCCGTCGAATCTTTTGCCGCGAATTGCAAAAAATACATCGCCGCCCATCTCTAGGGAATAAGGGCAAATTTGTTCGTGGTGATTGCATAGATTGCGAATTAAAAAATTTCGCCCATGGTCAATTTTCGGATCGATGTGCGACCACTTCATAGCCTACTCCCGACGCAACAGCGTGACCACATTTTCAATGTGTTTTGTCTGTGGAAATAAATCAATGGGTTGAATTTCCTGCAACGTATAGTGGGGCAGGAACTGGAAAATTTCATTCGCCTGGGACGTGGGACCGCAGGCCACATAGACAATGCGGCGCGGTGAAAAGCGCAGCAATTGTTCGATAAATTTCACCCCGGCACCGCTTCGGGGAGGATCGAGGAGCACGGTTGTCCTTTGAGGGGCGAATGCAATCGCTGCAAAAATGGCCTCTGCCGATCCGATGAGAAATTCCACATTTTTTATCTCATTGGTGGATGCATTTAATTTTCCCATGGAAACTGTTTGCTGGCATACTTCTATGCCCACGACTTTTTCAAAATAGTCGGCGGCAAGGATGGAGAAAAAACCAACACCGCAGTAGGCATCCACCAAAAAATCGCAGCAATCATCGGCAATCATGCGGGATACATAGGTGGCAAATGAATCCAAAATGGATGCATTATTTTGAAAAAATTCCCCCGCAATGAAGTGGAGCTGTTTGCCTGAAACTTCTTCGCAGAGCAGATCTCTGGGGTTGTCCGTTATCACATCTCCACCCTGGCGGAGCAGTGCCGTTCCGCCGCGCTTTGTCGGCGTTTCGCGGATGCGTCGCCGCAGATCGGGCAATTTCGCATTAATCCCATCCGTCGCAATGGGACAGTAGGATATGTCCACCAGGCAATTGCCGGAACTTTCACGAAAGCCGATGGGCTCTTCGCCGCAGCGAATGCGTCCGTAGTGCGGTGTGATTTTCGTGCGATAGCCGTAAATTTTTGGAGAGGGAATTACCGGCCTGGGAAAACATCCCGGCAGAAGATGGCCGCTGAAGAGCCGTTCGATGTACTGCCGTTTGAGCAATAATTGTTTTCCATAGTCAATGTGCTGATATTGGCAACCGCCGCAGCGACCAAAGTGTGGGCACGGCGCCGGCACACTTCCTCCTAATAATTCTTCCTCCATGGTCTCTTCCATGATTCCTCATTTTGCCAGACATCCACTGGCGGAAAATCGATTAAGGATTTCATCGAGGGAAAGGCTTTCGCCTTCTCCTGTTAGCAAATTTTTTAAAAAAAATTGACCGGTTTTCACCTCGGTGGTTCCTATGAAAAGCGCGAAGCATGCGCCAGATTTTCCTGCGCGCTTCAGCTGCTTTGCAAAGGAGGTTCCATCGCTAAAGTCATAGATCGTAGCAATGTTTCGCTGCCGCAGTTTGGCGCAAATGGCAAGTGCTTCCATCTCCGTAGCGCTGTCGAAAATGGCAAAAATTTGTATACTCGGCTTGGGGCCGGGAATGAGATGGCGTGCGCGGAGTAAATTTTCCAAAGTGACATCGCCAATCGCAAAGCCGCAAGCAGCCATCGGAGTTCCGTACAGTTTTTCCGCAAGATTGTCGTAGCGACCTCCTCCGGCAAGGGCACGCGACTGGCCATGGCGCTCATAGGCCTCAAAGACAAAACCCGTGTAGTAGGCAAGCCCGCGCACGATCCCGAAGTCAATGGCCACGTAATCATTTAACTGCATCGCATCGAATAGGCGGAATAATGTTTCCCACTGGGCAATGCGTTCACCTTCCCTTGGATTTGGGAAAAATCGCTTTAGGGAATGTAGATCTTTGCATTGTCTAAGTTGGAGGATTTCATCGCAGAGACGATTTCCGCAGTCCGGTGCAATTTTGCTGATTTTTCTTTCAAAAATCTCTTCATTTCCCTCTTCAAATCGATCAATTGCGGTGAGTATTTGGGAGATTTGTGACCCATCCATGGCAAATTGTTCGAGGAATAGAACCCAAAGGTGTCGATCACTGATACGCAGCGAAAAATCATCCGCCGTCAGACCAAATGCCTGCAGCAATTGAATGAGAATGAATATGAGTTCGCCATCGCAGCGAATGCTTGTTTCGCAGAGAATGTCCACATTCATTTGGTAAAATGAGCGAAGGCGTCCCTTTTGTGGTCTTTCATAGCGAAAATGCTCACCAATGTTAAACCAGCGGATGGGTCGCTTGAGTGTGGCTAGGCGCGTGACTACCATTCGTGTTAGCGTTGGAGTCAACTCCGGGCGAAGCGCCACTTCCCGACCTCCGCGGTCGATGAAGCAGAATAATTGACTGACAATCTCGTCTCCGGACTTCGCTGTAAATAACTCCAATGGCTCCAGTAGTGGTCCATCAAATTCCTCGAAGCCAAATCGATGAATGGTCTGGCGGAAGATTTGAAAAATGAAGTTACGAGTAATGCAATCTTCGGGATAAAATTCACGAAATCCTGGTAAGGTCTGTCCCATAGACCCATTGCAGACGAAAAGCCGATGGGATGTCAAGGTACCATTGCGCGAATTTTTTTAGAGGCACGACAAATAGGTGACAGTTTGAATAGAATTTGAAATGGCGAAGATCACCCAAATCTTTCAATCCATGCAGCGGCTATGGTGGTGAGGGTGGGGTTCGAACCCACGAAGGGAATATCCCGACAGATTTACAGTCTGCACCCTTTAGCCGCTTGGATACCTCACCGATGCAGCCACCCTACTGGCTTCAATGGTCATGCCAAGCTTTTTTTGCATTGCTTTTTTGACCGCGGGAAATTTCTTCTTTGCAGACATTTTTTCCACTCGTTCTTCATCGTCCATGGTAAATTTTTTAAAGCAGCGCTTCCTGTGTGGTCGCGGTAAAAATGGTACCCACAAAGAAAAATTTATAAGATTATGAGAAATTTCTTGCATGTCTCCCAAGTAGTGGCAAAAAGGTTCGTGCGGCGGCGAGTGCTTTCACGGCGAGATAGCTCAGTCGGTAGAGCAGAGGACTGAAAATCCTCGTGTCGGCGGTTCGATTCCGCCTCTCGCCACCAGTGTCGATGCAATTTAATGATAGATGTGCACGTTCAGTGCGCCGTCGACTAATGCGCGCAGCCAACAATTTTCGGCGGTGAATGGCGATGGATTTTCGTACCATAGATTAAGCAATGTTTCCCGCTCATCTAAAATGCGGACATCTTTCAAGCTTTCCCTAATAAATTCGAAGCGAGTTTTTGTTTGACTAATTTCCGCATTCGAAAGCTGATTAACTTTTAAAAATTTCAGAAACTTTTCCTCCTCTTGAGCAGAAGTAGCATACGCCAACGCATCATACATCTCTTGTTTCATGGGTGGCAATTTGAAAATAATCCGTTGCGCATTTTCGTGTGCTTGATCCTCGTGATATTTTTCGTTTTTTCCCCTTGCTTCTGAAGAGAGCGCCATAGAAGATATAACTTTTTTGAATACCTCCATAATATTTTTTGAAAATTCCTCTCTATTTTTGCCCAAATCCCATGGCGGAAGAATGCAACCCGCGTCAATGGCGCGAACACATTTGTCTGCTGAATTATAAATTACGTTACCACCATTGGCATCTATTTGTCCTGCAAGATAATTAAAAATTTGAACCATGATAGAAGATTGAATGAGTTCTTCACTCACAGAAATTCCCTTCGCTTCCCATTCAAGCATAGTCATATCACCGGCAGAACTCATGGCAGTCCATTTTTGCCCATCGCCTTCCAGTACATTGGCAGTGTAAGTCGGCGATGGGAGACCTTTTTGAGTAAATAATTTTCCCAGTTCCGCATAGGCAAGGGCATAGATATCATGGCGGGGATTTTCCTGGCGCGTTTGCCCTAGGATTCTACCCATAAGTGCCTTCCGGATGGCCAATCGCGCGAATTCAGGATTTGATTCAATATTATTCAAAAATGAAACACCGTTAAAGCCGAAAATGTTTGCAAGCACGATTGTCCTAAAGCATCCATGATTAACATAGTAAATACCTTTGAATTTCTTAGCTAATGCAACATTAAATAGATTGATAACTATTCTATTATCCGTTTCGGACAGCAATTCTAGTGTTTTAATGAACTCTTCATTTATTACTGTGGAAAGAAAATCCCCTTGGGAAATTGTTTCCAAGCGATCGCAGAAAGAAGCGGTTGTTGCCTCCGGTTCAAGCTCACCAGCCCCTTTGATTCGAATTTCTCCGTCAAAATCAATGCGTGCTTTCCCTGGCAACCATTCATTAAGATTTCGAACTGCTTTTTCTAATTCGGAATTATATATTTGCTTTATTTGTGTTTGCCCAAAGGGAGTTTTGGTGCCTGTTGGAATTTCGTCTTCCTCACCAAAGTATGAAATTCCTCTGCTATTTAGTATGCGTAAATCTTTCATAATACTTTCCATGATTTGACGCATATACGAAACGGGCCCGTCTGTATTTAATGTATCTTTCAAAGCAAGATTATCCATGGATCCATCGCTAAGGCAGCGCATTGTAACATCCATAATGCGACACATCGCTGAGAGAAGTTCATCGCGATAGGGAAGCGACATTGTTAACAAGACCCTGGTTTTGCTACTTGCACGACATCCAAAAATTTTGCAAAACTTTTCCATTTGGTCACTAAAGATTTTTCCAATGGGTTCGTCTCCCCACTCAAAGTAATTCACTTTATTTTTTCTCATGGTCACAGCATGTGCAAATTCCGGACGAATGGTCGGCATTTCCATCGAAAGATATTGGATTCCGTTGTGCCATTGCGCCGAATTTTCGTTGACCATTTCAAATAATCGCGTAAGCGGGCAGTACCATTGATTTAAAAGGTTTCCGCTGTTGCCTTGCGAATTACAATTTTTAACAAATGCTAAAATTAGCTCATTTGTATTTGCTGGTATTGTATTTAAAATTTGCAATAATTGAGCTTTACGTTCCAAAGATTGATTTTTTTGAAATTCTTCAAACGCACGCCTTAGAGGATTCCAAAGTGCTAGATCTACATCCCCAAATCGACCATTATGCGCAATGAAAAGAAATTTAAAAATGGCATCTTTTGTTATCGATGTAAGCTTTCCTATAAATTTAGTCAGCCCTGCATTGACTTCATCTTCAGGTGGAATAGTATCGGGCTGTTCTACCTCTCTAGGTGCGGATGATTCATTGGCCCAGGGAACGGTGCTTGACTCAATTGGCGGCAGTGGTAAGCTTTCATATTGTTTCTTGCTTTGGATTTTCGATGGCAATCGGCGACCGATTGAACGAAATGTTGGCAATGGCAATTTGTCCATGTCATTGAAATCTAAAAAGGAAATCTCCTTAGACGGAGTTAAATTAGCCTTGGAACTTGAAGGAGTTGAGTGTTTATTGGAATTATGTTGATCTGATTGATTGGAAGTTTTTCCCGCTGGAGCGGCGAAATGAAAGGCAACGCCGACTAGTGATAGCAGCAGCGCTGGGCTAAGTAATATTGCCGTAAACGCAATGCAATTTCCCCCAGCGGCCAATGCAATGCTAAGGAGAATGGGAGCGGTCAATAGGTTCGATAAAAATAGGATGGCAACAGTCAGTGCTGCTATGGCCAAAACAGCTGCGGTAATAAATGCCGCACGGAAAATTTTTTGCTGCAGCGACAATTGTGCGATATCGCTGCACGGGTCCGTTTTATGGCTGGATGAATGCATGCTATTAGTCAAGAAAGCTACTTCATCATTTTTACGAATTTCAGAAGAATCTTTGGAACGTGAATTCTCTAGCAATTCGCTTTCTTTCGACGATGACTCATCACTACTATCATCCATTTCCTCTGTCTCATAATTTTGCAATAGAATTTCTTCATCGGCAACATCTCTATATGATAGAAGCCATTCTGCGGCTCTTTCACTTGATAAATCGCTCCCATGGTTGTCATGATAAAACTCCTGGAGTCTTTTTTGAATAATTTTGCTATCTACATATACTGAAGCCGGTAAGTGGGCGATAATGCAAATTACATTTTCGTTCCAATTAGGATATTGCTCCAATGTTTTAATGAGTGCCACATCGTCTATGTCAATGCTTACCTTTATACGCAAAAGTGCACGTGCCATTTTTCGAGAAACGTAATTGCCCGTCCGCAATGTGCGCATGGAATTAATAGTGGCCTGCGTTTTATTCACAATATCATTAAATTGGCGCACTGTCGGCTGCGTGGCTGCGCTAAGCTGCAAATATTGATGGAAAATTTGCATGTATTTTGTCCGTGCCTGGATCGCCTCAAATGAGTTTTTGCGGGGAGGAAGTCCCAATTGTCCAAATAGATATTCGGTGAGTGCTCCGTGTTTTTCTAAATAGTCAATATCACCATTGAAAAAATGGGCCATCCAGCAGGCTTGGTCGACAAATAATTGAACCTTTTCTGGGACATCAACTTTCTGTGGCATCGTCGCCATGGCATGGCCCTGACTGCTATACAGTTGGCAATTAAGTAATTTCCCTTCTTCGATGGCCTTGCGGATGTATGGCGCATCGTCGTGAGATAGAAAATAACATTGCGGTTTAGCCGTTGCATCATTTGGATCAATGGCAATGAGCAAGTAATGCGCTGCCATGCGGTGACGATGAAAAAGTCCTGTGGCTGTGTTGGAGATTTGAAAAAAATTCGGCGTTCCGTGGAATTGCTTGGCAAATGAGAAATTCCAAAGGTTTTGCACATCGCTTTTGTAAAATTGCTTCGCTGCTCCGAGGAGATCTTTTTTCTTCTCCGAGGCCGACGCGTCTGCTTCAGCAACGCTGCTATCCGCTGTCACTGCAACTCTTTCGCCGATAGTGGTTGCCGCACAACTTGAGGCCATATACTCCGTGCCCGATGTTGGCTCGGACGGAAGAATTAAGTGATCGGCTTTTTTGGGCTCATAGTTTGTGCCGCGAAATAGCTGTGGCCAATCACAAATGGCTGCAGCTATCTCCTGCTGCATTTGCATCTGCACCTGCACTTGAATTTCTGCCTGCTGGCCACTGCTCTCTATTGCATCGGCGGAGTCGCCACCTTCTCTATTTTCAAAGGTTAAAATTTTCCACTCTTCGGGAATGCGATCCAGGTATTGCTTCCATTCTCCATTTAAAATTTTTTTATCCGTTTTCGATAAATTTAAACGTATCTTATTCTCCGGATTAAGGAGTCTTTCCGCGGCCCGTGTGCAGGCTTGCTCCAATTGGGAAAATGCCATATTCCATGCTTTGTCAAGTGCTTCATGCGCGGATAGAAATGTGCGTTGGTGGGTCCACTGATCAATGATATAGTGCTCCACATCAATGAATAATGCACGCATTTCCTGGCAAAAAGTGCAATACGGCAACCACTCATCATCGCTAATATTAGGGGGCTTTGGTATCAATTCTTGCAATTTCTCCTTAGCAAACCGCCTAATGAGCCCTGAAATTTGCAGTTGGGTTGCTTGGATAATTTGCTGCTCATCGTCGCAATTTCCTTGAAAAAGCATTCTGGCAAAGAGCTTTTTGGCGTTGATTTTTCCCTCGTCGTCGCATAATCTGAATAGCTCTGCGCCCTCCTGTTCGACGAGAACGTCCATGGTTTGCCCATTTTCGTTCAAAAAGCTGCGTTCACGGAGGAGCGCCTGCAGGGCAGATTCGGAGGTGGCATGGAATGGGTTAATTAGCATGAGGCCAACGGCCCAGGGCGCCAAAAATGGATCAGAGCCAACAGTCCGTGCGCTGTCCAAAAATGTAAAAAGTTGAGCCGGATTTTTGGGCCGCTGAAGTTGTGGGTTTGTCAATGGCACCGATGTAAAAGAAATGCCATTTTCTAGAATGTCATCCAGCGTAGCGATGGCGAATTGAGGGGGAATCAATCGGGCATCAAAGTACTCAATGAATCTAACTTGATCATCATCGGAACAATGAAAATTAATAGAGTTGTGAATAAATCGCGCAATTTGCACGATGGATTTGGGTAGGGATTGCTTTGACAGAGAAGCTCCGTGGTCGCAAATTAGACGCATTTTTTTAAGACGTTCCTTGTCGTCTCCTATGCCTGCTTGCCACAGATTTAGAAATTTTTTTGCGGTAGTAAGATTTTTTTTTGACGCAGTCACTATTTTAGAGCGTCCGTTTTCCACATCATCGCAAAATTTAGCGGCAATTTTCCCAAGGGCTCCTTTTTGTTCATGAACGCATCCTAATTTATTGGGATAGGCGTCCCGATTGCCTATGGTTCCTGAAAATGCAACGGATGCACGCGTCAAATCAAGCAAGGAAACAGGCGTTGCCGAATTGGAGCAGGATGAAAAATCCGCCTGATCCAAGGCCATTTTAATGTTGATGTTCCAGCGGACTTTGCGATTTAAATTGATAAGCTCCATGAGCTCATTCAGCGCAGATTCTTTAATGACTGGCTCGTACGCCAATACGCCTGTACCATTGCTGTTCTCTCTTTCGATTTCTTTCATTTCCACGGCATTAGAAAGCTTTAGATGATTTGTATTTTTGGTGTCTATTCCGAAGAGCTGGAGAAAATTTTGAGCGCTTGTCGTTTGATCCAAGGTTATTTCTCCCATCGTTTCCAGTGCCCCCTGTGATGCCATTTTTTCCACCAAATGGCGGACCGCTATGGGCGGAATGCCTCCAATTATGCCATTTAGTATTGAATAGGTAATGGATTCATAGGGAGATCGATAGTAGGTTGTCATGGCTTTTTTATTGTGCAGAGGAACGGTGACACCGTCGTCGTTGGGCCCGTAGTCTTCGCCGCACTTCTTTGCAAAACATTGCGGCAATAACTTGGAGCAACTCATGTGCATCATGGCCAATGTTTCTCGCAATTGAGGACTGGTTAAATTTTTTAGCCACTGCTGAAATTCTTCCGATGGAATTTGCGACTGAGCACCATCAAAGTCACCGAGGACGAAGCAAATGAGTTCATTGCTTAGATCTTCGTTGTCACCTAGTGGAAATTGCTGAATGAAATGGCGTTGAATTGTTTCTTTAAAGTACTCCCTCAGTTCCTCTTTTCCGAGCTGATCTTGCTGATTATTGCGCAGCGCATTGCGCGCTTCGTTGGGAAGACATCGGAGAAAATTTCCTAGAAATGTTATCTGCGAAGGCGATATCTGTTCTCTTATTCCCGCAATTGCATCCCATTGAATAATAAATGCTTCCGTGGGGCGCAGCGTTAAATGCACCTCATCCATTAGAGAAATGCCTTTAGTTCTTAGGAAATTAAATAATTCATTTAACTCCTGCAAATAGCATTTATCTTCATCGCTTAATTTACCCTCCTTTGCCGCTATGGCGTCGAAGGTTGCCATCAGCGATAGCGCGGTGTAGGAACTAACGACCGGCACGCGGTCGCGCAGCCTATAAGCTGCCTGAAGACTTTGATAAAATATTCTAAGTCCCTCTAATGTTCTAAGTTCAGCGAATGGTGGATTCATAAATTCGACGCGAATGCCAAAATTCCAAAGCAGCGCGGGAAGCTCGAACTGCAATGCTGGGATTTGCGTCACATGGGAAATGATTAGAGGAAGATTATTTCCCCTAAGAAGCATTTGCTGAATGAGGAAAGGCAACAAAACTTTCGTCTTTCCGCTACCCATAATTTGCTGCACCAGTATGCCAAAAGATTTTGCTGCAGTTTCGTCGCTCGGATTTTTACAAATTTGATCAATGATAAGTAGCAGCACTTCAAATTGGTCATCCCGCGGGCGAATGCGTGTTACGTATTCAAAGAGCAGCAAATTACCACTAAGTTGATGGGCCGAATTGTCGGATTGCTCCGTGCGCAACGCTTTCAATAGGGGCAATGATTCATGGGTCCAAATATGCTGCCATTGACCTTCTCGCTCCCTAAGTACATTTCCCAGCGATTTTTCCAATGCACTCATTCTCCGCATGGCAATGACGCTGCTCAGATAGGATTCCATGTTGCACTGAAAATTCGATAAATCACTAGCCAAAAATCCCGGGTGAATGCGCTGAAACTCACGCAGTGCCACCGCCGTGTTGCCGGCAACCAGATACCCGTATATGCGGAGAAGTTCCGGCATGGTCATTTTTCTCCGACTATGGCTAGCAAAATGAGCATTACTTGCTGGACTATAGACATTTGCTACTAAATTTTTTGCCGCATTTTTTGCCGCATTTTTTGAGATTATTAGCTGCTCAGAAACGGTTTTTTTGAGAGTTTCAATCCGTATCAATGAATCTTTGTCAACGGGCTTGGATTGTAATTGCCATAGGTCGTTAAGTTGCTTTGCTCCGACTTCCATTTCTTCATTAAAAGCCTTTAAAATTTTCTCAAATCTTGCTCCAAATTGTGCCTTATCACCATGAGACAATTCGGGCATTTCTAATTCTGGTGCTTTAATTTTTTCGAAATTCCCAATTTCTCCCGGTGCGTCAGGAAAATTTTGTGCAAATTCTTTTGCAACAATCACTTCGCTGGTGCCATTAGGTGCTAAAATCGTCTGTGGCAGATTTAAATGAGCATTTTTCAGCAATTGATTTGCCTGTGCCATTTCCTCTTTTGCACGCTGCTCCAATTGCTTCTGCCGGTCAATAAATTTACTTCCCGTGTAGCTATCCCAGATGGCGTGTGCTTTTTCGAGAATGTCGCGCTGTTTTCTTTCACTTTTAGTAAGTTCTGCATTTTCTTTTGCAAGCTCGGCACTTGCCCTGTCATGCAATATCTGTAATTGAAAAAGCAGAAAAGATTCTTCTGCGGCAGCGAAACTGCCATAGGCATCTTTGGCCATCAGTGTTCTGCTGTCATCTTCATCGGCGAATAAATTTTCGCAAAATTTTTTCCAAATGTCCCCATCATTTGCTATCTGCAGACCGTAGATAATGCGCGCCGCATCGTCGGGTTTCGCCGATTGCAAGAGGCGCAGCATGGCCATTGCTGCTACAACGGCGCAGGGACGGTTATAGCGCTTGCCAATGGCGAACCAATTAATGATAGCCCCATAGGCCTCAACCGCTTCAGTCGACGCCGGCGAACTGGCAGGAAAGCGAGATAAAACAGCCATAGCCTCGTCATAGTGGTCATAGGCCAACTGCACATGGGCGTAGCGCAAAGCTGCAACGTCATTTGCAGGACGAATGTCTAGGGGCTCAAAATCCAGCGGATTGGAACGCACAATAATTTCTCCAACCGTCGAGGAACCCCAAAAGGCTTTGCGGTTGGAAACATCCTCGAATTCTTCAATTAGAATTGATGGAATTTTTTTAGCGGCATCGAGATATTTTTTTGGATTTCGATACTTGTCTTCGAAATCAAGCTTTTCATGCCGCGCAACCTCATCCGGATCAGGGGCATAGCCTATGGAAATTTTTGGTAGAAAGGCGTGGTAAGTTCCATTGTCCGCTATATTTTTTAGCCATAAAATTTTTTCATTGGATGCAAAAGGATTGCCTTTAAATGTCTTTTCCTCCATTGGTAACCCAATGGCATCGACGGCATGGAGACGGGGGTGGGCAATTAATTGCAATTTAGGGCTATTTTCCAAGATCCAACGTGGTTGTGGATCATTTTTTTTTACGTCTTCCGGGTAGCGAATAAAGCAAATCATGTTTCCCTTTGAATCAGTGTAGCGTGGGAATGTTACCATCTGCAAAGAGCCATTGCTATCCACAAGACGCAGCATCGAGTTTCGATCCTCAAAATCGTGAAAAATGTCATCCTTATTCTGCTCCGCTTGCAGCGAAAAATCGAGGTAGAGGTCATCCTTACTATTCATCATCTTCAATCGGGGAGGGTGGTTACTATCGCTTTCGAAAATGACATCGGTGGCATTCTTTTCATCGCAGATTTGCATACATCCATCCTCGGCTACCCAGCTAATAAAATCCGTGCCGGAGAAATAATCCACAGGCAACAGGCTCTTCATATCCGCCGGTGGTACATAGCGCCACATTTTTCCTTTGTCGTCCTTTCGAAAAATTAAAAATTTTTCCGATTCAATTTCATTCAACTGATTCCCGAATGCATCCTTTTTATATTGAATTACTCGTTGAATGGAAACTTCGCCAAGTCTCGCATCGTCGAAGAAAAATGTGCTATCATTGGCGCGTATTTTAGAGGGTTGCACGGGGAAAAGTCGCTGAAAATCTTCATTCTTCAGCATGGCAAAATTGAAACCAGAAGATATTTTCATTCCCCTAAAGCAAACGTCGAGCGTTAGTAAATTAATGTAATCAACATCTTTACTCTCTGGATTATCCTTATTAGGGAAAAATAAAATTCCCGCTTTTTCATCGAAGCAAACATTGCGGCCCTTGATCGCATCATTGGAGTCTAAAATTTTTTGAAATGCAGACCAGGCAACTGCTTTTGCCAAATCGGGTCGCTTTTGCCAAAGAATTTCCAGGCGCAAATGGGCACGTTCCATTGCTTCGAAATAGCTGACGGGAAATCCTTCCCTGTTGAAACCATTAAGAAAATAGGCATTAGCAACGAGCGTTGAGAGTTTTTCAACACTAATGGAATCATCGTTTTCGATTTTTGAAATGCTTGATACATTTGCCAAATTGTCATTTTTTTCGCTAGCGGAAATATCCAAGAGCTCCAGCAGGCACTCATTCTCTGCCACTCGAAGCAAATTGTATTCTCTCACCGTGAGCGCATCACCGCAGACCGCCCTGATGCCGTCGATGATTGCCTGTCTATCCTTAACAAGATTCCGCATAAACGCATTGCCATACCGTTTAGGATCTATTTTCTTACCTCGCTGCCAGAATCGCGCATAGGTCAGGTGAAAAACGTGAAGCAGTTTGCATGCAGCCTCGACATTTGGCATGCCATCGGGACGATCGTACCACAGTTCACTGAATCCTTGCCGCCAAAGGCCATTAAGGGCATTTAGGAGTTCATCTGGGTGTTGCTCAATTTCTTTGTCAAACGGCGAAAAATGTTCTCCATTTTGATTATTCAAATCTAATGGCCGTTTGCGAAAGAGTATTTCCAGGAAAAGATTGTAGCGGTAGCGTGACTCGACAAACTGCACATTGGTGGCTTGGCGACCTCCCAGTGGATTTGTCGGCGGAATTTCAGGATCCGGCTTATTTAGAATGTCCAAGTTATCTTGCAAAAATTCTAGCATTGGAATCGTTTGCACTTCTGGGGACGAAGCAATGGAACCTAATTTGCGCTGAAAAGCAATATCTTCTTCCTCCGCATAGGGAGGAAGACTATCGAGAGACTCAATGTAGCGGGATGAAGTTTCATGTTGATTACTGTAGCCACCGGGCAATAGAGAGATGCCGTCGCGACCGCTAAATATGGCAATTCTTGGCGCCAAATAGGGCGATGCGGAATTGCGATAGATTCTCGGAGTAACGCCGCAGCTCATCACCTGTGTGAATGCCGATAAAAATGCCGCATCATCTTCCGCCGCAGCGTTATTTCCACCCTCTTTGGCTCCAAAGAGCAGAGGGCGCATATCGGCCATTGGTCCCGAATTTCCGCTAGCCATTGGCTCGCCGAAAAACGCAAACCCTGGATGACTCCCTGCATAGGAGTAATCCTTTCCGGGGATTTTTTCCTCATCCATAGCCAGCAGTGCATCCATCGCATCCTTGCCACAGGAAGAATTTTTTTCAGTGAGAATTGTGTCGTAAAATTTCAAAGTCGGCCGCTGTGGCGCAAAGTCATCCGATGTTTTTGCATCCAAGTTTTCCCAAGAAAACTGGCGGTTTATGTTGAAAAAATTGAAGAGTGTTTCGCTGCCATTCTTAGCATTGCGCTGAATATAGGATAAAATGCGTTGCTCATGGGCTTCATCTTCGAAACACGCGTTGCGGTGCTGCCAAGTTTTGCAAAAAGTTAAAAAAAATGAGTGGTTCAGCGGCGTATCTGTCATCATCTGCCGCTGTGTTTCGCTGATAAACTTTGAATTGCGCAGCAGTTCAAAGCTGACGATGCGACTATGTTCAATGGACATAGCAATTCTTGAGCGAATTCCAGGGGAGATCATATGCGCCCATTCTAAGTCGGTAAGCTGTTCTTCGGCAAAAATTTGCCCCTCCACATTTTTCGTACCAACGAATAGAGATTTCGGTGACGCTTGCGATCCTTCTGCGGGCATGGATGCAATGATTTGCGCAATTTTTGCCAGTGATTTGATGATGATTTTTTTGTCTTCTTCGGAAGCACTTCCATACCATTCATCATGACCATCGCCAGCTATCGGCATGAAATCAATGAGAGTAAGCGCCTGATTGAGCATGGCCTGTCGCTGCTCATAGGGGATATTTTTTACACCTTCCCACTCATTGGCGCTGGGGAAAGTTGCCTCAAAGTGCTTCACGAAGGGCGGCAATAGATTCGCTGCATATTGGGCAGATTGACCTATGCGATCGTAATTTAACAAAGGAATGTAGGTGTTTTTAATTGCCATTGGAGCTGTACCGCTGTCAAAGTATTTTTTGGCCAATTCTTGGATTACTTGTTCCGAATTTGATGACTGTAAGTTGATCGGATTCGATGGCGTTGTTTTTTGAAAAATTTCCTGCGTTTTTGGATCTGCTAAAAATTCACCTCGTTCACGCTGTGAAAGTGCATAGGGTTTCATCGCTTCTGCCAGAGTATCGTCATTTTTGCAATTTCGGCACAATCGTTCCATGCGCGCACCGAGTGCCTCATGGCCTAATTTAAACAGTGTGAGAGATTTTTCATCCCACTTGCCATCGTGTTGATCTTTGAAAAATTCTAGGAGTTTGTTGCGACTGAAAATTCCAAAGGCGCGACACAGCTGGGCTTGGGTGTCTTTATCAATAGTTGAAGTGCTGTGCCGTGCCGTGGCAATTCGTAAAGCATTTTCCAATGCATCCATGGGAGAATCGACGGCAAAGCTATGGGAAAACGGCACAAGCAAGCTACTGGCCTCACTTTTTTTGATATTGCTGGCCTGCATCTCTTGCAAAAAAACACCGTATTTCTGCTGTTTGCTTTCTTTTTGATTCTTATTTTTTTGCGAGTTCACACTGGGCACACGGCACGCTATGCATCCGGCAAGAAAAAAATTGACTTTTTCATCGTCAATTGCCTGATTCTTTGGCGGAATACCGATTTTGCGAATGCAATTATTTTGTTCTGCAATGTAGATAGTTATTTCGGAATTTTTTTCCACATGCATGTAAGCATAGGATGTAGTAAACTGATTTTTGTCGGTCTGACACTGATAAGACACAATTTTCCCATCTCCCGGGTCATTGAGTCCAAGAGTTGCGCTAAATGATGATCTACGTGACTTTGCCGCAGCCCTCTGAATTACGCTGAGCAAGTAATGGTCCGGTGAAATGAATTCCTTGCTCAATCTGGAGTTATCGATGATGTGGGTTCTCCAGTCGGGCCTAATAAAGTCGGGAAGAATAAGGTTTTTAAGATTGTAGTCTTTCAGCGGGAACAATGACTTCATTACTTCTGTCAGTATTACTTCTTTCAATTTCCCATTTTTTGAGTCATTAGTAAATAATTCACCCAATGTGTATTCAGTACCCCTATACGCACGGTACAAGGCACTTCCACTGTGATCTAAAAGTTCAACGCAATCTCTATATAGTTCTTCGCATGTTTCCGCAAAATTATTATAGGTGGGACTAAGTGCCGAGCAGACTTGATTCGCCGCACGGATGCCATCGACTCCAAATGCGCGAACTAGCTCAGATTTTTCAAAATCTTCAAAGAGCTTTGCCGCCAAACTCAATCTTGCTTCATTCGCTGGAAGGTCCCCTTCCCGATGAAATACGTTTGGGTCAAGCCACTCTCGCACTAGCTTGCCGTCTTCCGCTATCTCTTCGCCATTGGCCTGTGAGAAGATGTCCTGCGGAATGACTTTCCCCATATTTAAATTTATTCCATAGAGATTATTCGACATAGACAATATGCCATAAGCCTACGGAAGATTTCATTTTCGTCAAATGGGAAATGTGAAAATCGATTTAATGAATGTAAACTATTTAGCCATCATAATTTACAAAGATTGTAATTGTCTAATTTTGTCATTTTTCTAAAGGCAAATGGGCCGCTTTAGCTGATATCATTTCGCGCATTCTTATAGATATTTAGCAGATAATCGACCATTTTTTCTCTCGTGTCCGGTTGAATGGAATAGTCGTAAAATTGAGCCATGGACATTTCGCTGTGGATAGATTTTTGCCGCCGTTCCCACTCTTCAATTGACATTGGCCCGCGCATTTGGATGCGGCGCATGACCTCATCCATTGGTGGCGGTAGCAAAAAAATGGTAATCACCCTGCAGTAAAAAATAGCACTGCTGCGGCTCTTCGAAAGCTGCTTTAGCTTCATGGCGCCATCGACATTCATATTGAGCAAAATATCGCGACCAGACGAAAAATGCCGTGAAATTTCTTCATCGGAAATCCCGTAAAAGTGATCGTTGTGCACTGTGGAATACTCCAAAAATTTTCCCTCTGCGATTCGCTGGCAAAATGCTTCCTTTGATGTGAAATAGTAGTCGACGCCATCCACTTCTCCAACCCGCGGCAATCGTGTGGTTGTCGTGACAGCCGCCGCAATGTGTTTTGGAAATTTTGCAATCAAGCCGTGGCAAAGAGTAGTCTTGCCAGCCCCCGTCGGTCCAGATATAATCAACACGAGCGGTGCGCATTGATCTGAAATTTCATTGCATATTCCTACCATCTTTCGAAGAATTACATGGCGTCCTTCGAAGTCAATGTCCGATTATCAACTTCTCTATCCGCTCCATCGGCGCTGAAGTTCGCCTCTGGATATTTCAAAGTAAATAATTCCTCCACTGGGTGATCGCTGGATCACATCGCAGGCCATCAGATCTCCGACAAGTTGAGAAATTTCTCTCTCGCCATTCCACTGGCGTGCGTTGGCCACATGTTCAGCTGCGATTTCGGCAAGCAATTCTGCCTGCAATCCCTGCAGATGGGCTCGCTTTTCAAGGAGCCAGTCATGGAGGAACGCTTCCCCTGAATTGCACTCCATCCAATTTGGCAACGCAAATACCTCATAGAGTAGCGTCGATTTTTCCTCCAGAATAAAACCTATTCGCCGTAGCTCTTCCAGCATTTCTGTGGATACCTCTGTAGTCCGCTGGCGAAAATCCAATGTAATGGGAATAAGAAGCCGCTGCTCTACGGGAGGGGTCAACGAGGAAAGAATGCGCTCATAGGCAATGCGGAGGGCAGCCCGCCGCAGATCAAAAAAAATAATTCCCGTATCCGTTTTAAAGAGCACGGATCGCTCATTCAATTTTCCAAGAAATTGCCATTCAAAAATTCCGTGCTTTTCCTGGTCATTCCACTGGGCAACTGGCGGTGGTGGCACAACTTTTTGGCTATCAATAGCGGGAATCGCAGGCGATGACGAGGCCCTCTTTGGAGGTTTTGAAAATTCCTCCATGGCAGGGGCGGAAATTTTTTCCCACTCCACCTTCGTTGGGCATTCCATCGAAAATTTATCTTCGCCGCTGCCGCCGTTCCCTAGGCACGTGACCACGGAATCTGCAGTCGGTAAAGGATTGGCATGCTCTAAAATATTTGAAACTGCGTGTTCGAACGTTTCGGAACGCGATTGAAGTAGGGTTGATGAAAAGGGGAAAATTTTATTTTCACCCCGGGATTGTTCCCGGTGGCCATGCAATGTTTTCCCAATGGCTTCAGCGATAAATGTCTGCAATTTTCGACGCTCGGAAAAGCGCACCTCTTTTTTTGCCGGATGCACATTTACATCCACTTGTTCCGGAGGTATTTCCAGAAAGAAAAACACGGGCACTGACCGGGCACGTGGCACATGGGCAGCGTACGAATCCAATATCCACTCCCGCAGATCCCTGGAGGCAATATTGCGGCGATTGACAAAAAAAAGCATTTCGCCATTTGCAAATTCCGTGTCCCAAGGATTCCATAGCCAACCGTCAATGCGCCGTCCATCCGCGGCACATTCAATGGGTAGAAGTCCCCTTAGAACGTCATTTCCCCACAATTCCTTCATACGTTCCGCCATGGTTTCTTGCCGCTGCAGGCGAAAGATTGGCCGCCCATCGCCGTATACGCTGAATTGCACGGCGGGAAAGTTGAGGGCGAAAATGCGCACGGTGGAAATGATGTGATTCGCTTCCGTTTGGTCGGTTTTGAGAAATTTTCTTCGGCCGGGTACGGACTTAAAGAGCATGGAAATAGATATGTGTGTTCCGCAGGCACAGACACATTCCTCTACTTTTTTTATCTCGCCATCATCCACTAGAATTTTCGTTCCCGTCGCATCGCAGTGGCGCCTTGTTTCTAAAATAAATCGAGATACGCTGGACATGGCTGCCAGCGCTTCGCCGCGGAATCCGAAGGACTTGATAGTCCGCAAATCTTCTATGTTTCGTATTTTGCTCGTTGTGTGGCGACTCAACGAAAGAATGGCATTTTCCCTATCCATGGCAAAGCCATCGTCGGAGATAGAAATGAAATCTTTTCCAGCGCGCCGAAAGCGCACCTCAATTTTGGTCGCATTTGCATCCAAGCTGTTCTCTATGAGTTCTTTAATAATAGATGCTGGTCTTTCAACCACCTCACCGGCTGCCACCTGATTAATAATTTGCTCGGAAAGTTTTTCTATGCAATTATCCACGGTGTAGGACTAGGGGAAAAATTTTCAAAAGTCAATGGGCGAGAATCGCTAGCGCAAACGAGTAGCTTTCGATGCCGCCCGCGTATCAATTATTCCAAAGTATTCTGAGGTATATCCATGGAAATTTGATCTCTTTTCGGATAAAATACCCAGATCGGCCGGCCGATGACGGCATTTTGTGGAATTGGTCCGAAGAATCGGCTGTCGTAGCTGCTAGCCGAATTATCTCCCATGACAAAAAATGTGCCATCGGGTACGGCGAATGCGCCGGATGTCAAATTGCCATAGGCGCGGTAGCCGCCGTAGGACGATTTTTGCCCATTATTCATGGCTATGGCCGCGGAATCGTTGGATGGCATGCCATTGCGCCACAATTGCTGACCGATGACAGAAATGGAATCGCCGGGCATGGCCACGAGGCGTTTGATGTAGTAGCGATCATTCTCGCCGATGGATGGCACGCGTCCCGTGGCAAAAACAATTGCCTCACCGCATTTCATTGAGAAAAAATGGGGAGAAATGCGATCGACAAAAAGCACATCTCCCCGCTGCAGGCAAAATGCAAGTAAAACTTCACCGGCGGAAATATCGCAATGAGTATCGAGAAAAAATTGCCCGTGGCGTCTGGCCATGGTGCCATCGTTGAGAGCATCGGCGATGCGTCGGGACAGTATTTTCGGAAAAAATCGTTCCATGATAATGGATTCGAGATCAAATTCGCCGGGAACATCCACGGTGACTTTCCCTTCGCCAACCAGCAATGTATAGCGCCTTTTCACGGTGGAAAAAATAAAAAATCTGCGGACTTTAACCACTTCATAGGCGATGAAAGATTGCTGTCGCATGGCCGTTTCTCGATCGTTGATAGGAATGCGAACACGGCCTCCCCATTTACTTTTCAGCGCATAGCAGGTTTTTCCGTAGACCATGGAATCCCAGCGCGATCCTTCCTGGTTCCACTGACTAAGTGTCGCATGCATGCCGTGGTAGGTCGGCAACATGGAATTGGTGGGAATAGTGAATGTTTGGAAAAAAAATACGCGAAATGCAACGGCAACAATGGTGGCGGCGAGCAGCATTTCTACATTTTCAGTCCAGCACCGCATCGCCGGCCCGCGACCCTCCAATTCGAGCAATTTCCCATCGCATTTCTGCAAAAATGATTCCCCGCATTCCCCATGATTTGCCAGGGCGCTGCGGAGTTCTTTTTCCATCTGCTCAAGCATGTTTCGCTGGGCAGTGGACCACCGATCCCAGTGGCAAATATTTGCCCGACGCACATCGCGAAGTAGGCGAACTATCCTTTTCCTTAAGCGTCTGTATTTTACCCATGAAATCAGCGATTTTAGCATCTGCCAAAAGAGTGAAAAAAAATTTGCGTGAAACAAGGAAAAACAGGGATTGCATTCGAGAAATTATTTTTCGATGATCCGGCAACGGATTTGATGGTGATGCCTATGAGGTTTATTTTTTCTATTTTTGTCCTTTGCTGTGTCATTTTTCTTAGAGAATGCTTGCCCGTCGATGGATGCGGTGGCGAAAATGGCAAAAATGCGACGGAAAATTATTCAACTTTAGACAATATGTCGAAGCAAAACGTGGAAACCACTCCAGGATCTGCGTGGGAGGAAGACTTTTCAGCCAATGGTCAGAGCTCGGAGGAGCATATTCTCCCTGAGAAGGACGCGGAGGCGCATTTTTTTGACGAATCAAATCCAATGGGCGTAGACGCTGAAAAATTCCTAAGTGCCAACTATGTAAACGGCATCGTGGCCATTGTCAATGATCGGGTAATTACCGCTGGGGAATTGCACCAGGAAATGGTTCCGCTCATGTCTCGGCTGGGAATGTGGGGGGAAAGTATCAGTGATTTTAGGGGAAAATTTGAAAATTTGCTTATGGAGGCCTTGGATGAAATTATTGCGAGAGTTCTCATCGTACAGGAATTTTACAATTCGGGAATGCACCTAACTAAAAAGCAGCGTGACTTCCAGCTAGATGAACTGATCCGTTCGCGCTTTGGCGGCGATCGTCTGAATTTTTTAAAGCAACTCCATGACTACGGAAAATCGTTGCAGCAATTTAAAAAGGAAATGGAAGAATCATTCATCGTCGAATGGATGGCGAGTCGACTTCACCAATCACGCTCAGAAATTAGCCCCTCTCAAATTCGCGGATACTACGAGACCCACTTGGATGACTTTTTACTCCCAACGGCACTGCGCATAGGACAAATTTATCTACCTAGCACGTTTGAAGATGGCGATACAAATGCTCCAATTGAAAATTCACAAATTGCGGAAATAATGGAAAAATTGAACAGCGGCGAAGCATTCGACGATGTCATTGCTCTCCATGGGCAAAATGCAATTGTATCCGCCGATACCTGGATCGCCGTCACCGATTTGAAGGAGGAACTCTGCGGGCCGCTTTTGCAGCTCCGTGAACATTCCTACAGTGATCCCATCGTCATTGGAAACCAAGTGGGCATTTTGTTTCTCCACGAAAGACGGGAGCAAAGACTAAAGCCCGTTCAAGAGGTTCAATCGCAGATCGAAAACATTTTAACCAGTCGCCAGCTGGGGGACATGCGCCGCCAGTGGATTCAAAAACTAAGAGAAAAATCCTACATAAAAATCTATCTCACGCCGACGCACGAAAGTGCGGCCCATGCCAATGGGAAGTAGGGCTTTTGGGTTCGATTGAGCGATGCCTGCCCCATCGGGAAATTGCACAATTCGCCCGTGGGTTCATTGGGGATTTTATTCGTGGTGTACTGATTCGTCATTTTTTCTTTGTGCGCCGATCAATTTCGCTCTGAAATGCATCAATATATCCTTCAAACGCAATTTTTGCTGACCGTTTTGCCTCATTTGTCGATTTTCCTCCGCGGTAGAAGAGGTAGCACTTCATCTTGGGCTCTGTGCCACTGGCGCGAAATGCCAAACGAAAGTCGTCCTCAAAGTCAAGAATCCAAAATGCCTGTTTTGCAATTACTTTGCCATCTGCGTCACAGATGTGATCCTTCGAAAAATCCATGCAATGGGTTATTTTTTTTCCTGCCAATGCGGTAAGCGGATGCGTCGTAAACGACTTCAGGCATTGATTCATGGCATCCAATCCATCGGCACCGGGGTAATAAATAGTGTGGAGACATTCTCCATAGTAGCCATGGCACCCGTAAATTTTATCCAGATAATCCAGAGCCGTTAATTGCTGGCTTCGAAGCCAGGAAAATAGCTCGCAAATCATCGCAACCGCCGCATGGGAATCCTTGTCTCGAGTTCTATCGCACCCCATGTATCCGCAGCTTTCCTCGGCACCTAAAATAAAAAAGGTGGAATGACGCAGCAGGAGTTCCCGCTTTGTTTCCGAAGAAAGTGCCTGATAGTCAATGGAATGGCCGGTTGCGCGCAAAATTTCCGCCTTCATTTTTTCTTCGTAGTCTTGCAATTTCTCACCGATCCATTTAAACCCGATGAGCGTGCGAATTATTTTTATTTCCGCCTCCTTTGCGAGTACGTCAAGCAGTGGTGTGGTAACATAGGAGGCAATGATGGCGGCATTTTTAAAATTTTTTTCACCGAACCAGCCCAACCTATTCATGGCTTCCAGCCGATAGGCAGCGAGCAAAACTGCGGTTTGATTTCCCGTCAAAATTTCCATCTGCCCATCCCGATTCCTGCAGGCAATGGCCATGCGATCTGCGTCCGGATCGGTGGCAATGGCGAGGTCAATGTTTTTTTCATTGGCAAGCTGGATGACCCGGGTGAACGCCTCTGGAATTTCGGGATTAGGCAGTTTAACCGTCGAGAAATTTGGATCGAGTTGGCACTGGTCTTCCACAGGATAGCACTGAACATTCAAGCTTTCCAGCAGCGGTTTCATGATTGCATAGCCGGTTCCATGCAATGGGCTGTAGGCGATGGAAATGGGATATTTGTCGAGTGAGGAGCGGTCTACGATGGATTCTTCAAGGCATTGGCGGTAGATCTCATCGACACCCTGGGGCAGGAATTTATAGCCAATTTCTTCACCATTCAGCTGCGATAGAACCAGGCAAACATCTTCCACTCCAAAGCCATTGTAGTTGGATGTAATGGCAGAGGCGTGGGGTTCAACAACTTGAGCACCGTCCGCAAAGTAGGCCTTAAATCCATTATCATGGTAGGGATTGTGACTTGCCGTAATGACAACGCCGGCAGTTGCATGCAAATGCCGCACGAAAAAACTGAGTTGGGGCGTCGACCGTGGGGAGTCAAAAACCAGAGCATGGCCACCGAGAATTTTCCATATTCCCGCGGAAATCTCCGCAAAATGGCGAGAGAAAAATCGATTATCATAGGCGATGACCAATTTCGGAATGTCAAACCGATCGCTGTGGCAGAGTAGCCAATTTTCACAGTGATTGTAGAGAGCCATAGTGGCGCGGGCAATATTGACATCGTTGATGCAGGTGGATCCGACTGCAGCATTTATGGGCATACCCGACGAATCCACTTCCTGGGGAGTTTGGTAATTGCCAATCACTCGACCGCGTATTCCCGCTGTGCCAAAGGCGGTGGTTGTAAAAAATCGATCATTGAGTTCATCCCATTTTTCCCGCTCCAGCAGGCAGTTGATGGAGTCCTTGGCCCACTGAGGCAAATGGACCGCACCCCGCCACGCTGCAATATTTTCCGCCGATTCCGGCCGCAACTTTCCGCCGGCCAGCGCCTCATTATGGCACTCTCTCCAGAAACCCATAAATCCATTTTTGCGGCAAAAGTAGAATAGGCAATACTTATTTCAACCGATTAATCGCAAAAATAAGGCCAAATTGCATGCTCCACCGTACACTTTAACCTGGTCCGCCATGGTAGCGCATATGTCTCCGCCGATGAAAGACTCATGGATTTGCGCTTCGAAATACTAAATGATTTTGAAGTGAAATCATCCAGACTTAGTTTTGATAAATTAGATGGCGGAAGTGAGCTAAAAGAAAAATAAGTACCCCGATCGCATAATTCAAAATCCAAGATTAATTGCCAGTATTGCAATGGCGATTACCGCTTTCGCAGAGGCCCAAACACGGAAACGTGAAAAATCTTCTCCCACTAATTTTTTCAGTTTTTGATTAAAATTTTCGACGCGATGGTGAGTTTTTAATTTTCGTTTTTCTTCTTTTGAATTCTGTATTTTCATATTTTTCCGCTTCTTCGCTATAAACTTTAAATTCTTCTGCATTAGGCGATTAGTTTTTTTGTAACCGCTGTCGCTAATAGCGCTTCCGGTGCAGTTTTTAAGCAACATCTCTCAAAAGCAAACATCGTGTGCGGATCCATTTGAAAAGCAAAAATTTATGGCAATCGCACCTTCGGCATTAGTTGCGATATGGACTTTAAATCCGAAAATAGTTTTAATAGAACTAACGGGCCTTTACATGACTTCCCACATTACTTTAATGCGTTTAATGCGAACATGTAAGCAAAGTTTCATTGGAGCAGAATCGACAAAGAAATCTCCATGTGACACTTTGAAACAAAGAGCTTTTTTAAATTCGGTCCAAATTTTTAGAAAATATTTCATAATTGAAGTATAGTGAGGAAACGTTGGGAAAAAATCTTCTAAAAGTGGGCGCATTGGCCCGTGATAAAATGTCTTAAAATCCTTCATGCCAGCTAGTTGCCAGAAGATCGTTAATGTCAGAAAATAAGCCGTGGACAATAAAAAGGCGGCCTTTTTTCGGCTGCAATTTAGGGAAATTTTTTCCGCAAAAAGCGCAAATGGCTTTAAAAATATAC
>JAIRXK010000030.1 GCA_031268315.1 Puniceicoccales bacterium
GATGCTCCTCCGGTTGGAGATCCTGCCATAGGAAATATTTTCCAATTGTCAATGCATAAATACCTCATCTGTAGACAAAAAGCATTTTACCACCGGAAATGGGCAAAGATGATTGGCCATCCGCGGCCATTTAATTAAATTTCAATCGCATTTTTTCAAAGCAGCATTTCACGTTGCGTTAATTTTTTGATTTAACTCCAATTGAACTTATTTTTCAAAAATGGCATTTCGCATGGAGTTAATTTTTCAATTTTGATTCAATTGAATTTTCAATGAAATTTAATGGCCTTCTCTAAAGTGTTGCGCCTTAGATATTTAAACGCGCTTTAAAGTATTTTTTTTACTCTATTGGAGCCGCTATACTTGGATTCATTAATTGAATGAAAGCCAAAAATACCGATCATCAAAAGAAATAAAACCAATAAGGCCATTGGATAGGAACACCCGCCCGGTTGAAAAAAATATTTTTGCGCCTACCTCACATTTTTGAATTGCATTTTTCCCAATTCAACACAATCTGTCCGGTCTATGGAAAAATTACTATTGGCCGATGGATTTCTCGCCGCCACACATACGGCAAAAACAAAAGAATTTCGCCTAAACCTCAACGATAACCTGCGAAAAATTATAACCCATTCGCCCCTGGCGAAGGCAACATTTCTCATCGGCGCTTTTTTAGGACTACTTGCCTGGCCATTTGCGTTTCTTTTTTACTGCATCATCTCCCTTTTCAGGGGTAAATCGGAGCAAGTTGAAGAAATCAATGTCTCTCTCCTAAACCCGCCGGAAGCACCCCTAGTTCAGAAAATTTCTGAAGTGCCTATTCCAATAGAAAAAATCGATGTCTCTCCTCTAAAATCGCCGGAAGCACCCCTAATTCAGAAAATTTCCGAAGTGGCTCAATCGGCAAAACAAGCTGCAGAAAAGAAAAAATCAATGGTGTTTAATGCCCCTCCTCCACAAAAATCGAGGCAGAATAATCTTCCACACCATTCCGTATCGTTGGACTCATTTATCTACCATGGGAAAAGGAGGGAGACCACTCCTCTCCGCTACGGAAATGGATACGTGGCAGTCATAAGTGGAAATAGCTGCTTTACGCAGGCCGATGGCATGGTCAATCCTGCCAACGAAGGAATGCAGGGCGGCATGGGCCTTGACGGCGACACGGTGTTGTACGGTGGCAATGCGCTGATGGAAGAGCGGAAACAATATAAGGATCAACTCGACGTGGGCAAGGCAATCATCACCAGCAGCGGCAATGGCTCAATTTGCTCCAAGTACATTATCCATGTGAATGGGCCCTATCTAAGCTCCGGGTCTCAACCAACGGCGACACAGCGAAACGATCTTCGAACATGCTACCTCAGTGCCCTTCAAAAATGCAATGAATACAAAATTCGTGATTTCGTAGTATGCATCGTTTCAGCGGGAATGTACAATTACCCACCGGACAAGGCCACCGAAGAAGCATTTAACGTGATCAAAGAATGGCTAAGTGACGGAAATGATTTTCCAGAGGTGGTTTATTTTAATGCCTATGCCCCAACTTGCCTCAACCGTGCCGTCGAGCTCTTTGCCGCGGACAATGACAAATATGGCGTGCCGCTGGATGAATATCGGTCAGTGATTGACAAATTGCACGGCAAAGTCTCTGACTCGGAAGAGTAATTTTTTCGGGGAAAATGTAAAACGCACGGAACCGCAAAATAATTTTTCTAAAGACTTGCAATCTGTTGCATTTCCATGGAACGTTTCCGGAACGGGAGAGGTGACAGAGTGGCCGATTGTGCCTGACTCGAAATCAGGTGTGCCGCAGGGCACCGAGGGTTCGAATCCCCCCCTCTCCGCCGGCTAAGTGCCTTTGGCAGAATTGCTAATAACTTTGTAGAAAATGATTTACAAATCGTCATTTTTACGCTATAATTGTCCCATGGCCAAGAAGCTACGCAGACCGCTCATCGCGGCGAATTGGAAAATGAATAAGACGTTCAGCGAAACGGAACCGTTCCTAAAGTCGCTGAAAGTTGAAATTGCACCATTTAGCGGCGTAACAGCCGTCATTTGCCCACCCTTTACATCCCTTCCGGCGGCATCGAAACTTCTGGAAAATACGTCAATCCTGCTGGGTGCCCAGAACATGTGCTGGAGCAAGGAAGGTGCCTTTACCGGTGAAATTTCACCGATCATGCTCCGCGACCTCTACGTGACCCATGTAATTTTGGGTCACAGCGAGCGGCGAAATATTTTCGGAGAAACGGATCTGCAAATTCACGAAAAATTGGTGAGCGCCATCGGGGCCGAGCTCACACCCATCCTCTGCGTTGGAGAATCCCAGAGTGAGCGGGCAGAAAATCGCCAGCGCACAGTCATAGAGGAACAACTCCTGACCGCCATCGGTGATCTGAAAGAAGAAGCCGTTGCCCACGTGGTCATCGCCTATGAGCCCGTCTGGGCAATTGGAACGGGAAAAACAGCCACGCCCAAAATGGCCCAGGAGATGCATGGCCACATTCGTTCGGTCATCGCCGAAAACTGGGGCAACGCGGTGGCCGAAGAAATGCGCATTCTCTACGGCGGCTCCATGAATGCGGCCAACGCAGAATCCCTGCTATCGCAGCCGGACATTGGCGGCGGCCTGATCGGCGGCGCGTCACTTCACAGCATAGAATTTGCAAAAATCGTGGAAATTGCCCACCGCATCCACACGGCAACGTAGGCATTTTTCCCTCGGAAATGAGAATTAGAAAAAAATTACTTTACACCCCGTGCACATCTGCCAGGAGTGGAGCATGGCGATTTTTGTCGAAATCATTTTCAATTTTATAAAATTACTTGTCATGTCTGCTCCGGCCTGTGCCACACCCGTATTTCTGGCACTGACCCACGGCCAGACCCTGCGCCAACGTGTCCGTGTGGCCCTGATTGCCAGCTGCGTCGCCGAGGGAATTCTCATTGCATTTGCCCTGGTTGGGCCAAGCATTTTCCAGTTTTTTGGCATTTCGCTGCAGGCATTTAAAATAGCCGGCGGGCTATATCTGACCTACATTAGCGTATCCCTTATGATGGACAGCGGCGAGCAATCGGCGGATGGAGAGCAGGGCTCAAAGGCGCAGCCGTCAACGGGCATTGCCATTACTCCGCTTGGAGTTCCGCTCATCTGCGGGCCGGGAATGATTTCCCTCACGCTGCTGCTGGGCTGCAATGATCCATCGCTTGTGGGTCGCCTATCCCTCTGTGTATCGATCTTTTGTACATTTATTCTCTTTTTTCTCATCCTCTGGATCGCCGCCCGCTACGCGGAAAAAATTAATATGGAAGTCCTTAAAATTGCGAAAAAACTCACCGGGGTATTCATCGCTGCCATCGGCACACTGATTTTCCTCGGAGGCGTTAGCACATTCCTGCAAAAGGGAACGATTTTCTAAAAAATTGCCATGGCGTGGAAGCGGAGGATATCCGCGGTATTGCAGAGCAATTCGAGCGCTGCTTCCACGTCGTCCGCCAGGCCGGCATCCAGGCGCACATATCCAAGGGCCACATCCAACGTGCCATCGGCAAATGCAAGCCGCCAGCCCCTGACACTCCTCAGACTGGCCCGCCCAATGGAATCGCGAAATTCTTCGAAGTGCCGCAGCCGGTGGGGCAGGATGGTATCGCTGCAGCGCAGAATGAGGCGCTTGTCCAGTGTGCGGTCGCCGAATTTTTTCATTTGCGAGTCGAGAATGCCACTGATTCCGTGCCAAATGCGGCGACTTTCGATGGAAAAATATAGCGATCCCAGCGATTCCAGCGCCGAGTAGTTAAGGCGGATGCGGATGCAGCGCTTCCCCCGGTGGTGGGCCGAAAATATTTCAAAGTGCCGGTGTCGATGGCGCGCATCCATGTGCCAGTCCATGGCCATGGAGCTGAAAAGATTTCTTCCTTCCACAGCGAAAAAATCTCCACGGCACCCCAGTCGTGCGGCAAGTGCCCTAACCCAGTTTTCTATCCGCCGCCTTCGGCGATTTTTCAGATGAAATGCGTAGAGAAAAAAAAACATCACCGCGGCAAAGAATATTCCTAACCACAGGGCGATGCCTCTCATTTTTTTGCTAGCTGGTGCTCACGGTTAATAATTTCCGCGGGGGAAACCGTCGCCGTCCCCGATTTCCCAACGACAATTCCAGCGGCAGTATTTGCAAAGTGCGCCGCATCGCCGGGTTCTGCGCCCGCGCACAGTGCGACCGAAAGGGCGGCAATGACCGTGTCCCCCGCGCCCGAAACATCGGATACGGGCACCTTGTGGGTCGGAACAATGCGTAAAAATTGGCCGTTTTTCGCCAGCAATATTCCATCCTCTCCCAGCGTAATCGCAAGATGCTTCGACGGATGGATTTGATTGATTTTTTTACAGATTTCGCGCCATCCATCCTCGTCGCTGGGCAGCACCCTTGCCGAAGCCATGGCCATGGCTTCGGCGGCATTGGGAGTTAGTAAGTCGGCGCCTGCGTAGATGATGCCGCTCTGTGGCTTTGGATCAACGGCAACGAAGCAGTGGTTTTTGTGGGCTGTATCGATTATTGAAGTTACGAATTTTTGGGTCAATGCGCCCTTATTATAATCGGAGAGAATTACCAAATCCACATTGTGCAACAGATCATCCGGATCGTCGATGATGCGCTCAAGTGCAAAACGGCCATCCTCCTTTTCCCTGTCGATGCGGCAAATTTGCTGCTGCATGGCAACAATGCGTGTCTTTACAATGGTCTCAACCCCAGCAACGCGCTGTTGCTCGTCGAAAATAATTTCATTTTCCGTGAATAAATTTTGCAAATGATCCCCCGCCGCATCGGTGCCGATGATCCCTATAATCTCGACGAGGACACCCAGCGTCTTCAGATTGATTGAGACATTCGCCGCGCCACCCATCGAATAGGTATCCTTTAGCACGTTAACGATGGGAACGGGAGCCTCCGGCGAAAGGCGGGACGCTTCCCCCCAGATGTAGTGATCCAGCATAATGTCACCAATTACGATGGCGCGCAGCCCAGTTGCATAGTTTATGATTAATTGCACGTTGCCTTCCTATTCCACAAACTATCTTTTTTCAATATATTTTTGCAAATTTTTTGAATTTTTTATCCCCCGGACCCATGGATGGGAAAATTTTGCATTGAGGAAGGTGTTTTTTTAGGCCATACTATTTCAATGAGGGCGGTGGTTATCGGTGGTGGGGACGTCGGTTCCTACCTTTGCCGTCGCCTGGCCGAGCTCAAACACAGAGTAGCACTCATTGAGTTGGATCCGGTGATTGAGCAGCAATTAGATCGAGAATTGAATGTCGCCGTCCAATGCGCCGATGGCAGTTCGGCGAGGGTACTCCATGAACATCGCATCGGAGACGTGGATTATTTTTTCTCAATGACTTCCAATGACCACGTAAATATTTTGGCGGCGTCCATTGCCAAGCGCATGGGGGCAAAGAACAGCATCGCACGAATCCATGACAGCACCTACTCCGACTATTCCCACATCAATTTTCAGGCCCATTTCTCCATTGACCTATTTACAAATCCGGAAGCACTGGCGGCGGAAGAAATTGCAAAGTCCATTCGCCATCCCGGTCGCATCGCCGTGGAACACTTTGCCAAGGGTGAAATTGAAGTGCAGCAGATGCGGGTCAGTCCCCACTCGCCGCATGTGGGCAAGTCATTGCAGCAGATACGTTTGCCCGATGGCCTGCGGATTGCCTACATTACCCATGGAAATAGCAATATTGTGCCATCGCGGGAAACCGTCATCGATTCCCACTGCATTGTGACCCTCGTTGGGACTTCCCATTTGATCAATGCGGCCCGGCAAAAATTTAAACCGGAAACGCGGACCCTGCTGCAAAAGATTACCATCTTCGGCAACGGCGAAGTGGCCAATACGCTGCTAAAGAGCCTGTCTAGTCCGCGATTTCGCATTAAATTTTGCTGCTCGGATCCATTGCAGTGCAGGAACATTGCTGAAAAGTATAGGAACGTGTCTGTCTTCTTCGGAAAGGCGACATCTCGACAGTTTATGGAGGAGGAAAATGTGGCTAGCAGTGACCATTTCATCGCATGTTCCCGCAGCGACGAAGACAATGTCATGGCCTGTCTGCAGGCGAACAAATTGCGCATTCCCCGCTGCCACTTGGCACTCAATAGCGGCAACTACGAGGATATTATTCGCGACCTGCGCGATGATTTGCGACTGGAAACGGTGATTTCTCCCCGCAATGCGACGGCGGATGAGCTTCTGCGATTCATTTGTCCAGATCCGGTCATCGAATTGGCGAGCTTGCCCAACCGATCGGCCAATTTCTACGAAGTGCGCATCGGCGGAAATTGTGCCAGCCGCGGCCGCTTGATCGAGGAAATCGACATGCCGAGTGGGTGCATTATCGTCGCACTTCTCCATAAATTCCGCGCAAAGGTTCCCTGTGCAAAGGACCGCATTCTCGCCGGCGATCGGCTCATCGTCGTCGCCAATCCAAATCAAAAAAATGAATTCATTTCCGTGCTCATTGGGACATGAGTATTTGCGGCGGAAGATTCCATGGAATGAAGTGGAAAAATTTCCAGCAGCCAAATCAAATTTACCACTCCGCTGGCAAAAAATACTCTTCGTTCGGAAAAATTGACCTGCGATGGTGTGCGAAAAGTGCCCGCCGCCACCATCGCCGCTATGCCTTAAAACCTTCACAAGATGATTGTCTCAATCGGCCGAAATTTCCCTATATAGTATTTTTCCGCCATCGCCGATCGGCGTTAGCTTTATGAAGAATGTTTTCGGTGATGTATCCGATGAGTACTGGCGAGTATTCCCTTGCTCATCGCATTCAATGTTATAGGCATAGTCGTCGATAACGGCAATCCGTGAAAATGAACGTTCATTTGCTTGACAAGTCGTGTAAATGCCATCTTTTTTTGCATACTGGTCCGGTCCGAAACCCTCAACCTTTCCTGATTTTTTTATGATGAACTCTGGCCGCTTTACCACGGCTGAAGATGCCATGTCCGGATTGTTATCTTCCATTTTGCGATATGTGCAGTAGTAAGAACAAAATTGCGGATGCACGGGTTGATATTTCGCTAAAGTTGTTCGAATAGCAGGAAATAATGACTGTACTTCAAAGTTGGTAGATTGGGTATTTTGATTTACCTTTAAATCAGCATACTCAGACAATTCAGGAACATCAGCATCTGAATTAGGAGTTGATCCGTCAGAGGTCAATGCTTTGGGATTGAACGCAGATGCAATTGAATTAAATCCCGCATTTCCGAATAGGAAAATAACGAAAGATACTAAAAAATTTTTAATGGATGAAAAAAATTCAAATCCTCCCATCATTTCACGTGTGAGTTCTTTGCATTTGGAAAATTTCATCTCCTTAAAATTAATACTGCAGCACTTGCCATTAAGCATAATCGTCTGTGCTGATCCAATGGATATCTTTTCGTTGTGAGACTCGCCTTGTGTAGGCGCATAGTTATTTCCAGATACTCGCATAGAGCTTTTAATTTAACAGCCAAATTAAATTTGTCAATGCATTGGCGGAAAAATATTTCTTCTCGGACGAAGGAATTGGCCTACAACGATATGCGAAGGATGCCGTCCGCCGCCAACCCCATTTCGCTGCACATTTATCGATGTTCCCATGGGAAAATATGCAATTGATGGCATAGGCGCAACACGGCGAAGCTATACCTCCGGTCGGTCGATTTCATAGTACCCACATGGTTTCTGATTGCGATCGAGAAGTTTAATGTAAAATTTATTTCCTTTAAACTTGCAATACCGCAAAATGCATCCCGAGGCACCACGGTTAACTTCAATGTCATAGGCAGTGCCATCGATAATGGCAATGTTTGAAAAAAAAGGATCCCCTGGAGTTTTTTTGATAAGGAATAAACCATCGTCCATGGCGCCCTCAGACGTTTCAACTACTTTGCAATTCGCATCGATGCACAACTCAGTGATGGGATATTTCCCGTCAGACGACCTATGTACGGCGTCATTAGATAATTTAAATCCTTGATAATTCGTCGTACTTTGGCTGAGTTTTACATCCTCGGCAATGTATCCATGTATGTGATAAAGAGTACCATAGCAATAATAGAGCGCATAGACATTATTAGAAAAGTTCTTATTACGACATCCGACTATTTCCATATTGCTTACTTGGGGATCTGAAAGTGAAAAAAAGCGCGCGGATTTCACCGGATTGGGCAACGGAATATCTTCGATAACTGGTTGCTGCGGAACGCCTGACACTTCAACAGGATCCTCGAGAGTACCTTGCTCCGAATTTTTCGATGAATCTTGGACCAATGGAACGTTTGGAATATTCTCATTGGATGGATTCGAATCATCGTCCACACTTGGTGGAAGTTCTCTTTTCATCCGCTCAGGAGCGGAAGAATTTTCACCATTGGTGTCAAACGGATTTAAATACTTCGGCAGGAAACATTCAACGCCCTCATTGCCATAACCTAGCAGCGATGCAACGGATGCGAACCCTCTATTTCCAAATAGCGTAGAAACGAGTGACACAAAAAAGACCTTGATGGAGATGAGAAATGATCCGCTGCCATAGAGCGTTCCTAGAAGGCTTCTGCAGTGAGAAAATTTTACCTTGCTGAAGTCAATGCAGCGCTTTTCCCCGTTGTAATTAACCACCAATGGGAAATTGACAAAATTTTCATTGCTGATTTCGACATTTTTTAAATCATTTACCAAACTGGCGACGGCCAATGAATTTTGCAAATACGAGCTCACGATTTGATGTTAGCAATCAAAATGGACGCTGTCAACGAGCAAAATGCAATGCAAATTGACCGCGGAATCATTTTCGAATTCAAAGCGTACATCACACTGGCGCAACTACAAATTCGGCCTCGCCTATAAAAAATTTCACTCCTCGAGCGCAGGGACAGAATACAAGGCCATCTAAATATTTCACCACTTGGCATGGGCAAATTTTTATGCGCTGCGCCCTCGAGAAAGTAAAAAAAATTTGAAATTTTGCGCATAAAATCGACGAATCACCGCAATTGTGAAAAATATTTCCTCGCCAAATTGCATTTCTCATTGCTGGCGAATGCTTTAAGCAAGCAATGCAAATTTTAATTTTTTCTCATTAATCATTGACTGAGGGAAATATTTCATTAAAATATTGGAATGATTTCACTAATTGGTAATCGTCCCGGTATTGCTCCGGCTACAACTCAAGAGATTTCGGCAGGAGAAAACGTTACACCGAATAATGATCCGACTCGTCCACCTCTAAATCCATTTAGTAATCCGCCTGCAAATCCATTTGCAAATCCATTTGCAAATCCACCTCCAACGCCATTTCTAGAGCTATTCCCACATGGCTTAGAAAATTCATTTAGCAATCCATTTGGGATTCCATTTAGGAATCCGTCTATGAATTCATCTAAAAGCCCATCTACTCCATATGAGAATGCGAAGAGTTTTTTTGCGAAACAAGAAAATGAAACCGAGCAAAATTATGCTACCCACATGGCTACTAGTCTGAGCGGAAACCAAAATGCTGCTGACACAATATGGTCTTTACTGCAAAGTGGAATCGAATCCGATATAAAAAATGTAATTCTGGCGCTTAATGCGATGGATCCCAAAGAGGTAGTACCTATCTTGTTTTCACTAGTATCGCAAGTTTCAATTCGAATTCCAATTATGAAAATTTTCTGCCGCAAATTTGAATCCGTATGCATTAGTGGTAATTTAATGAGGCTACTTAGCAAATCAATAAAATTGCCACATCTTATATATAATAAAGATACGCTTAACGTATTATGTTCTAGTGAAATAAATCCAGAAAACACAATGAGATTTTTAGAAGCGTCAGATTTTACCCATTTCGCTATGGTTAAATTATTGAGAGGTATTAATTCTGAATATGAAAATATTGCCAATTTAGAACATGAAATATCGCAATATAGGGCGGAAAAATATGAAATTAGCATTGAAGATTACAATAAATTTAAGACGGAAAACAGTGAGTTATCTGAAAATCTATGCAATTGTAATGAAAGTAATTTCAAAAGCGCAATTAAAACTTTGAGTAGCATGGAAAGTGAAACGGTTGCGCGAATTATAGTTGACTTCGACATGTCAGTAGATGCTATGATTAATATTTTATCTGATGACGGAGTTTCTCGCGAAATGGTTGCGGAAATTTTGCTGGTAATAATGAATGAATCTTCCATGGGCATACCTGAAATGTCAAAGATTATAACTAGTGAAAAAATGCCAATTGGAAAAGCAATTGGAATTCTAGAAAAATTGAAGCCCGAAGATCGACAAATGATCATACGCAACCCCAAAATGCCTTTAGGAAAATTGGTGAAAATCTTAGCCCTAAGCAACGAAAGTGCGGGCATGAAGCCGGAAAGGGCAAAGGAATACTTGGATTACTTTGCTGGCAATAATCCTTTCAGAAATAGGGGAACAATCTTGGCCGACAACCATATGAACGATAAAAGAGCAGCGGAGATTCTACTTACGTACAATAATAATACTGTGGTAGAAGTTTTAACCGGTCGCGACATGCCACCGGAAAAAGCGCAAGCAATTAAAAATCGAATAGAAGAAACAGATAAGAAGCGCATGGAAGACATCGAAAAAGCAATTAATGCAAAACATTCGTTCGGCGCAAATTCGAATATAAAACCAAGTTCATTCGGCACTTCACCGAATACGAATTTAAGTACAAATTCAAACGTCGACGCATTGTCCACGGAGTTCATCCAATCGGAAACGGACGAAATCAGCAGTTCAAACGTCGACGCATTGTCCACGGAGTTCATCCAATCGGAAACGGACAAAATCGACAGCTCAGTTAGCCAATCTTCCTTCAAGTGGCTAAATGTAATTACAGCCGGAATGATAATTTTAGTAGCGGCCGTATCGCTCAGTCTCATCATCATGTACTTCGTCGTAGGACTGGCATTTCCCATACTCATACTTGCCTGCGTTATGTGTGCCCTGGATGCAATTGCTGCCAGCGCCCTCGCCTATAAAAAATTTCACTCCCCAAGCGCAGGGACAAAATACGATGCCATCTAAATGTTCCATCAGCAAATTTTTACGTGCTGCACCTTCGAGAAAGCAATAAAAAATCTTCTTCCGCAGGTCTTTTATTTTTTCAACGCTCGACTTCGCAGTAGCCGTGCGGTCGCTCTTCGTTGTCGAGAAGTTTAACGTAAGATTTACCAGTATTTTCATCGTCATAATACCGCACCCGTCCACTGGTATCTGGTTGAATCTCAATGGCATAGGCAATCCCGCTAACAACGGCAATACTCGAAAAAAAGCGATATGGAGCATCAGTTCTAATAAGGTAGAAGCCATCGTCTATGGCGATCTTGGGATTTCCACTTACTGTACCATTTTTATCAATATGCAAATCAATTATGGGCGATCTATTGTCGCAGCGCTCATAAAAGCCTTTACTATTTAATTTTACGGCTTCGCAATTTAATGATAACTTGTTCTCTAATTTCGCTCTAATACTAGCATACTTGTAATACATAGTATTATCAATGATAGTAAATATCGTCGCAAAAAATGCACCAGAATTTTCATTATTTACTAATTTTATATTATTAACTTGAGGATTTGAAATCGGAATAAAATGCATGGATGCCGGCAATTGCGGCGAAGGATCTGGCGGAGTAACTGGCTGTAATGGAATATCTAATTGTTGGTCTGTGCTTGATGGAACGCCCGATGGCGGCACAAGATCCGTGTAAACCTTTATCGACTGGTTTTTATCGGAATAGCCCAGCATCGATGCAGTAAATGCAAATCCCTTGTTTCCGAATAGCGCGGAAATAAGGGATACAAAAAAGATTTTGAAGGAGATGAAAAATGATCCGTTGCCGTGGAGTGCTTCCAGAAGTGTGCGGCAATGGGAAAACTTTGCTCTATTGCAATTAACATAGTAATCTTCTCCATTGAAATCAAACATAAATGAATATTCCGATAAATTTCCCTTGAGAATTTCGGCATTTTTTAAATTTTCCAGTGCATTTGCAGTGGCCGAGAAATTTTGCGCATGATTTAAATTTGTAAATAGGTGCGTAGTCATATTACGTATTTTAGCGGCTGAGTGAAAGCTGTCAACGAGTAAAATGCGGCGTAAAAAAATATTCTCTCGCCGCAAAATTTGAATCAAATCACTGTTGTCAAAGAATTTATAAAAAATGAAGCGAGAAGAAAGACCAAATCGCCCAATTGAAAAGTGTTTTTTTAATTGTCCGTGGAGTTATTTCTGAGTAATGGAGGCCGGTGATTTTTCCATGGGGGATGTGAATCTATGGACGGCAATGCCCGCGAACAAATCCACTGCGAGCGCGATGCATGCCGCAGCGAAAAGGCCCGAAGGTATGGCGATTCCAATTGCGGGAATTGCATACATAGCAATGGCAACAAGTGCCGCCACTGCCACCGCCGAAAGCACGACCACTGAAATAATTCTAAGCCATTTATAGCGGGTTGTAGCTGCCGGAGATGCGGTGGGTAAATTTTCCTTTTTGCGCGCTATTTCACGGCCTTGCTGCTGCATAGTGCCTATTTTTTCGCCGCCACCTACCTCCACAGCGGATGGTAATTTCACGGTCGAGGAGTTCTTCTCTACCACAATTTTCACAACCCCGGGTTGCACAGGCAAAGGATTTTTCTTCGCCACAGTTTTCGCAATTTCAGATCGTGGGGGTGGAGGATTCTCATTTTTCGTGATTTGCTTATCAATCTGGCCCTCAGTTTTTACCGTTGTAGGCAATAAACGATTCAATGCTTCTCGTTTTTCTTTTGAGAGCATTCGAGATATTGGAAATGCTAGTATTTTTTTGCTAATGTCTTCCGGTAACAACTGGAAAATTGCTTTTGCCCGCTCAATTGGCATGGCCTCATGATTAAAAATTTCCGCCAACTTTCCGCCTTGGAGCGAATTGTAGTGGGGAGTTTTCTTTCCGTAATTGCTTAAAAATGTTACCACCTTTTCCACTGGCATGGCGTCACTGGCGAAAATTTTTACTTTTTTTGTAGTTGATAGTGAGCCATTCCTCGCAATGAACCCCATCGTTTCGTCGTTCATTGCACTTAAAATACTCACCGCCCGCTCGATGGATATGTGATCATCGTCCAATGCCCTTGCCGCCAGCCAAGGGTCCCCCTTTGCAACGGCAGTTAAAATTTTTACCAGTGCATCGTTGGAAAAAGCTCCCTGGGCCAGAACGTCAGCTGCCTCAACATATCCCATGTGCGAGAAAATCGCCCGTAAATCTACATAGGTAATGATTTCTTTCTGCAGCAAAGCATCAATTGCACTCGAGGCATCGGAAAAACTCATCTTGACCAGTTGCGTTGCCACAGTTTTTAAATCTTTTTTCTTTAAATTTTCAATTAAATCTTCCGGGATAGGTTGGCTTACGCTCTCACATTCGCTGCAACCTTTCTTTCCGTCCACGGAGCTTTCCGGCGGTACCTCATGGTCGACTGAGGCCGAAGAGGGCTTAGAATGCGGCGGCGATTGTGTGCTAGCCAGGGAGTCCTGCTTGGTCGGCAATTTCAAATCATCCGTGGAAATATTTTCCTGCACCTTGGGAGCTTGACCTTGAGAAATCCGTTGACTATTTAAATTTTCCATAGTGTTAGTATCAACGTGGGGATTTTTTCCCATAGTCAATGACAATCGGGAAAATTTTCAACGCACAAAATTCGCGCACCCTTTCTGCGCCGGTGGCCAATCCGCCATCCACAAGCCGCTCCACTGCTGCAATGGTAAAATATTTTCGCAAAAAAGCAATAAATTTCTTGTAAAGGTGGAAAAAATTTGAAACTCTTTATTCATTCATGCTGGAATTAAAGTATTTACGCAGTCATGGGGAGGAAGTTAAGCAACTCTTGTCCGCGAAAAAATTCCCCTGTGACATCGATGCATTTCTCAAATTAGATCAGATGCGCCGGGATTACATCGGCAAATTTGAGGCGGAACGCGCCACATTTAACGAGGAAAGCGGACGCGTTGCAAAAATGGCCGGGGAAATCTCCCAGAAAGAACGGGCGGAGTTGCGGAAAAAATCCCTGAAAATTAAACAGATGGATGAGATGCTCCGAGACATTGAAGTCCAGTGGAAGCAGGCCTACCTTTCCATTCCCAACGTACCCCATGAATCGGTTCCCATCGGCCGCAGCGAGGCGGACAATGTGGTCATTTCAACCTGGGGTGACGTGGAAAAAATTTCGCCCCACGCCATTCCTCACTACGACATTCCGTGGTTCTCAAAGGCCATCGACTTCCCCCGGGGGGTCAAGGTAACTGGCAGTGGATTTCCATTCTACGTCGGCGCCATGGCACGACTGGTGCGATCGCTCATCCAATTCTTTCTCGACGAGGCGGAACACAATGGCTATACGGAATTTCTTCCTCCGATCTTTGTCAATGAGACAAGCGCAGTGGCCACAGGCCAACTGCCCGACAAGGAGGGGATGATGTATGCGATGGAAGTGGACGGATTTTTCGCGATTCCGACGGCCGAAGTTCCCGTTACTAATTTTTTCCGAGATGAGACCTTGGACGAGGCAAGTTTGCCGATTCTGCGCTGCGCCCACACGCCTTGCTTTAGGCGCGAGGCGGGCAGTTGGGGGAAGGACGTGCGCGGGCTCAATCGCCTCCACCAATTTGATAAGGTCGAGCTGGTAAAGTGGGTACATCCGAGCAAAAGTTTCGAGGAATTGGAGCTGCTGCGTGCCGACGCGGAGCGAATACTGCAGAAATTGGAAATTCCCTACCGCGTGCTTGCCATTTGCACCGGTGACATTGGTTTTCCCCACGCCAAGCAGTACGATTTGGAGGTTTGGGCCGGGGGACAGAGGCGCTGGCTAGAAGTTTCGAGCTGCAGTAATTTTACCGATTTTCAGGCGCGGCGGGCGAACATTCGCTTTCGGCCGGCCGACGGATCGAAGCCGCAAAATGTCCACACGCTCAATGGCTCTGGACTGGCAGTTCCTAGGATTTTAGCGGCACTTCTAGAAAATAACGTTCAGAGCGATGGGTCCGTAAAAATTCCTCCCCCACTCCGCGAGCGGCTTGGAAAAGATGAAATTTGCTTTTGAAGGGAGTGCAGCCCTATCGAATGAAGACCTGTCCCGGGCTAGCTTTAATGAGCTGGAACTTTTGGCCGGACGCATTCGCAGTCGAATCATAGAAGTTGTTCGCCGCAATGGCGGCCATTTGTCATCCAACCTCGGCGTCGTCGAGCTGACCATCGCCCTACATCGCGCGTTTCACTTTCCCGCCGACAAACTCATTTTCGATGTTTCCCACCAATGCTATGCCCATAAGATATTGAGCGGCCGTGGCGGAGAAATTTTTGAGAAATTGCGGCAGGACGGAGGTCTGTGCGGCTTCTGCTCGCCCGATGAGGGTCCCTGGGACATCTTCTACTGCGGCCATGCCGGGACGGCGCTCTCATCGGCCCTCGGCCTCGCCGTTGCAAGGGATCGCAAGGGGGAAATTGGGCACATCATCGCACTCCTCGGCGACGGCAGCCTAACCTGCGGACTTACCCTCGAAGCCCTGCAGCTCATTTCCGAAACAACGCGGCGGCTCATCGTGGTGCTCAATGACAATGGATTTTCCATCGATTCCATCGGGGGCGCCATCGCTTCGCACCTGAAAAATTTGCGTAGCGGCACAGTGAAATCGGGGAATTCCATCTTCGATCATTTGGGAATTCGGCACATTGGGCCCGTCGATGGCCACTGTTTCAGAGACCTCGAATTGGCCCTTGCCGATGCAAAGGTGGCGGAAAATCCGGTACTGATCCATGTGAAAACGGAGAAAGGAATGGGCGATGAAATGGCCCATGCCACTCCCATCCATTTCCATGGAATTGGGAAAAATTCTTCCCCAATGGCATCGCCGGGAATGGAATGCCACGGCTACGGCCAGGTGCTCGGCGAGGCGCTCTGCCATTTTGCAGAAACGGACCCAAGCGTCGTTGCCGTCACAGCGGCCATGCGCATAGGCACCGGACTCGCTCCATTTGCGGAAAAATTTCCCGACCGCTTCTTCGACGTGGGGATTGCGGAGAGCCACGCCATCACGTTCGCGGCCGCCATGGCGAAGGGTGGACTAAAGCCGGTCGTGTGCGTCTATTCAACATTTGCGCAGAGGGTCGTTGGACAATTTTTTCATGACGTTTATCTGCAAAATCTGCCCATCGTACTCTGCCTGGATCGCTGCGGAATTTCCTGCGGCGACGGCGACACCCATCACGGGCTCTATGACATTGCGCAATTTTCCTGCTTTTCGAACATTGTCTACGCGCAGCCAGCCTCGAAAGAAGAATTTTATTGCCTACTGCGGGAGGGAATGAAATCATTCCGCCCCTTCATTTTGCGCTATGGAAAGGGCGAGGATCCGTGGGAACTTCCATTGGCGCCGGCGTCGATCCCGCTGGGGACGGCCCAGGTCCTTCGGCGAGGAAGGCACATTTCCATCTGGGCGCTCGGCGACTCCCGGCTGCGGCAGGCATTGGCTCTCCATGAAATACTCAGGGAGCGACAGTTGCAGGTGGAAGTTGTGAATGCCCGCTTCATTCGTCCGCTGGACATTTGCCAATTGAAACTGTCCGCCCAGTGTGCACTGCTCGTTACAATGGAGGACCATGTCCACGGCAGCGGCTTTGGCGCGATCGTTAAAAATGCCCTCGCCGACGCGGGAAAGGTTCCAGGGCTATTGTCCTTCGCCTGGGCTCCTCCGGTGGGATTTGCGGAGAGCGACTCCATACTTCTCCGGCGCCATGGGCAGGGATTGCAAGACATGTCTCGGGCCATTGAAATGGCCTATGCGAAATACACAAATGGCACACCTTTGAAATATTTTTTGAAAAAAATATTGCATTTTTAAAAATTTATTGAGACCATACGCGCATGGAAGGTTCTAGCGTCTCCTTTGAAGGGAAGACAAATGGAGTAAGTTCTCCTATTTTTGAGCGCACAGTAACGGTTCTTACTTGCATTGCATTGGCAGCTACGCCGCTGATATGCCATTTTATCAGCGCCTGTAGCCCGCTATTTGTTCTTGGCAGCGGCATTTTCGCCACCATAGGC
>JAIRXK010000037.1 GCA_031268315.1 Puniceicoccales bacterium
TGGATAATTTGAATTAAATTGAACATCGAGCCAAAATCTAGATAATTGAATTGCAACATTTTAAATTTAAGGTTTAGCTAAGCGGCTAAGCCACAATTTCTTAGAGAAAGCTGATTAAATTTCATGGGAAAATGCAGTCGAAGCAAAATTAAAAACCTAATTGGAGAAGATTTTTCACGTTTTCACGTTTGGGCTTCGGCCAAAGCGATAATTGCCATTGCAATACTGGCAATTAATCTTTGGCTTTGCATGATGCAATCGGGGTTAAAATTATTTCAATTTTCCTGAATTTAAATGCTTGCTTTTTCAAAAATTTTCCCCTAGCCCGAAAGTGTGTCCGCTGGATGCCCTAAAAATTATGAATGCAACAAAGCTTTTACCGCGTACATTTGATGATCTCTATTCGCGCAGTATTTATCACCATCTTTCCACGCAAGCTACATTTTCACTGTTTCCCGTATTTTCCAGGGAATCTTTCGACAGTGACTGCGAAGGCAATCTTCGCTACTATCGCTATACATTAGACGGATCCATGGAGGTCGGTGACAAAAAATCCGGCGAATTTTTACGGGTCATTAGGGAAGACGGTTCCAGTATTTATCTGCACTTTAGTCAGGTGTTTCAGCCATCCGGAGAGGAGCGGTTCCGCATTACGACTCAGACAACATTCCTAGGAGTAACCCTTCAACTTTTTTGCCGGCACAGAGCCATCGTAATCGACCTCTGCCATCAGCTTGCAATGCTCAATCAGCAGATGGTGGCACTCAATGGCATCTACGACGCACTCATGACGTTCAATGGGAACTATGAGGAAAATCAAAGGGAAAACGCAGTGAATTCCGCTTCCTATTCCATCCTCGAGCGCATGCTCGCATCGTCCGTGCCCTTACCCAGGGACTTTTTTTCCATCGGCATGTCTCCACGGCTCTATGTTGCACAGAGCTCCGAATATGTCAAAGGGAAGTACCGCCATCGCTTTCAGTGGTTTTTCATTGGCCCAGACGAAGAGGGAAATGCCAGTCGAATCATTGTCCATGAGGCGGAGGTTTGGACCGGTATTCTCAGTTCTATACCTGCCGTTCCTGAATTTATGGAGAAAGATTATTTAGACTTTCTCAACAATTACTTTTCCGATCCTGCTTCTGCAATGTACACGAAGTGCGAAGATGGGATGAAATTTACGGTGGGGAATTATCTCTTTGGAAAGAGTTCCATCATCTATTGGCGCACGGCATTCGACGGAGACGGAAAGGCGGTCTATACGGACAATTGGAGCGATTTTTTTGACGAAAGTAATGCCCCTTGCACGGTCTATGAAAACATTGAAAAGTGGCTTACTGCCCCCTCCATTGAAGTCATAGGCGCCAAAAAATCATTTTTCCTAAGTAAGCACCAAGTAAAGGTGCTGCTCGATACGGTCCGCATATGCATCGATGATAAGTCCACCGACACAAGCCTATTCCTTGCCATGCTCAAATCGCGCGTTAATGATGTCAATGAGGACTTCGTGACGGCGACGAATTGCCTTTCGGCCATCCATAAAATGGCGGAGATGAATGCGAGAAATATTCGCTAGCGCGCCCGGATTGGTAGGGTGTATCTTCTAGGGAAGGTCGGCCGCGAAATTTGCCGAGGAAGTATGCCGCATTTTCGTAGGTATTTTCCCCTGTTGAGTGCTTATTTTTTCGTGCCATAAGTGGCCGTATTCCCCCATAAAAAGTGATGACATAAATGGTGTAATGTATTTATAGTTATCGAGTTAATCGGTGAATAAAATTTATTGATAAAAATTTTGACTATTGCTATTTTTTAGTTAAAATAAAGCCATGGCGCGGGAGTTATCATTGGAGCAATGCCGTCAGGCGTCCGTTTACAACGGCATTATTCAAATGAATTATGATGCGTATTGCACCGCCTATGGCGTGGCAATTGGAAAGGACGCTAGCAGAGTGACTATGGCAGATTTATTGTGCCCGGTATTTGATCCAGAGTGCTATGAATGCGATGCCAATGGCAGAGTGCACTTCTATCGACAATCTACCCACGGCGGGTACCTTCGTGACAGCGGTGGCGATTTCGTCAGGGTGATTTTCCTAAATGACGATGGCATGATGCAGGAGGTATTTCTCCACTATGCACAAATTTATAAGCCCGTGGAATTGGTGCGGGACATGATCAATACCGTGTTCATCGCTCTGGCTGTTTCCTATGAATACTACCAGACTATGGTGGCGGAATTAAATTCCTATGCAAAGGAATTGGAGGAATTGACTTCCCAATTGCGCCAATTGAACACCAACTTCGCACGGCTCAGTTCGCACAATTCTAATTACAAAGTCAACGGGGATGACTTTGAGCTCTTTCTCTACGGACCCGATTTCTGGGAGCCACTCGTAAATGCTGGCGTCGTCGATCTTCATCATCTCGCAATAACCGACGTTGAGCCTCCCCTTTTGGCCGTGGAATTTAAAACGACGGAGATCAATCTCGGTAACGACGCAAGCGATTGGTATGTTGCACTTTTTAATTTTATAATCGATTCAAGCGGCAATTTGGCGGTGAAAACGACAGGGGGTTATTGGCTCGATGGTAGGAGTCCTGGCCACGGAAGAGATGAGTACAACCTGAGAAGCAAAGCCGATAGCCATCGGCAAAATAACTTCACAACGCTGGATAATAAGATAAAATTTCTTTTCCACGATGAGCCGCTGCATTTTTCAGCGCCCTGCCCATCGGGCAGCTGGATGGGCGTCATTATTAGTATTGTAAAATCAATATTTTCAATTCTTAAAGGCATATTTACAGGCAGCGAAATCGAAGTATCGATACATTCGAGATATATGACATCGATACGCGGTGATAAAAATGACGACTATGACGAAGATGATGCAAGGCATGATTTGCTTTATTATAAGCTCTATGACACATCCTATCACTACGAAATAGAAGATAAAAATTTTCGTCCGGTATCAAAAATACGTCAGGGGGAAGGCGTGGAGCATTTTTCTGATTATTTAAATCTCACGCAGAGGATTGATACACGAAAATATACGATAAAAACACCGATAAATAAGATATTGGAAAGCAAAGACTTGGGCGCTTCGAAGGTCATATATTCATTCATAGCAAAGAGAGAAATTAAATCATTTACCGATAAGATTCGCAGTGCCATCGATTCGACAAATAGCATCATCGGCGGTGCATCAAATGCGCTTGGGGCAGTCGCGCAGAGATTTTCTCAGGCATTTACAATGGCATCGGAACTAATTGAAACCACCGGATCGCACTATGCGAAAACAACGCGCAATGTCCGCTAGTGGTGCAGTGGTGAACTGTCCGCCGGCCGGCGGCTTTGACTCGCCGGTGTCATTTCGCCAATCTGGGATAATTTGCTCGCCTACATGGAAATTTGTGGACCGGTGGACCACTCCAGTGCACGGCGCATCTATCCTCATCCATTGGTGAATTTTTCTGTCTTGCCCTAGCTCCGAATCATTTATTTTTGCAATTCTCATGCAAAAAATAGCCGGCGATCTTTTCCCGTGCAAGTTTTCGCTCACTTGCGCCGGCCCTTCAGCGGTAAATGTGCACGCCGTTCGGGTGGTATTTCAAAAAAATTTATGTGTGAATTTAAAATTCAACCATTTAAAAATAGCGGCAAAAATAGCATAACTTGTTCATGATCAATGAGTTAATCGTCGAGCAAATTTCGCAAATAAATATTTTGACAGTTAGGCCATAACTGCTAAAGTGAGGAATATGGCACGGGAACTATCGCTGGAACAATGCCTGCAAATGTCTATTTACACCGGCATTCTTCAAGCAAATTACGATGGATATTGCGCCGCCTACGGTGCAGCAACTGGGAAAAGCGTTAGTCAAATTAGCATGTCGGATCTGCTGTGCCTGACTTTCGATTCTGACTGCTACGAATGCGATGACGAGGGCAAGATCCATTTTTATCGCAAAAATACCAGCGGTGGATATGTTCAGGACGGTGGCGGTGACTACGTCAGGGTCAATCTCGCAAATGATGATGGCTCGTTGCGGGAAATCTACTTGCACTACGCCCAAATCTATAAGCCCACGGAACTGGTGCGAAAAATGATCAATACAGTCTTTCTAGCTCTGGCAATTTCCTATGAATATTACCAAAGCATGGCAGCCGAGTTAAATTCCTATGCGAGAGAGTTAGAAGAACTAAGCACAAGACTGTGCCAGCTCAACAATGAGTTTGCACGGCTAAGTATGCACAATTCAAGCTATGGATGCAATGGGGACGACTTTGAACTTTCCATCTTTACACCAAATTTTTGGAAGCAACTTTTGGAATCCGGTGTCGTCGATCTCCATCACTATGCAATAACTGACGTTGAGCCTCCTTTGCTATCGTTGGCATTTAAGACGGATGAAATTAACTTTGAGTTCAACGACAATAAAGAAGGGATAAGCAATGTAGCTACCAATGATGAATACAGCGATTGGTATGTTATGCTTTTTACGTTTGACATTGATAGTGTCAGTGAAAATTTGATAGTTAAAGCGGTAGAAAATGGTGGATTTTGGTACGATTCAAGGGGCAAAGAGAATAATAGGGGAGAACGGGAGTATACGCTAAAAGTAAATGCGGACAGGCATAGGAACAGTGGCAATCCTGCAACTTTCAAATCATTGAAAAACAAAGTGAAGTTTTTGTCCTGCGATGAGCCTCTGCATTTCTTAGGATCGTGTCCGACTGGCAATTTGCTGGATCTTCCTGCGAACATTTACAGTTTTTTTATAGTTCCTCTAATTGAAAAAGGAAGGCAGGAAATCAATAAATTAATAAATGATCTAAAGGCGAGCAATAATCTAGATGATGTTTTCAATAGTGCTGGCAATTTACTGAAAAATGGGGTAAATGAGATTACAAAAATGATAACGCAATTAGAAAATATGACCGATAAAGATATAGAAGACACCATCGATAAACTTCTAAGCTACAGAACGGCGGTGCGTGGAGATGAGAATACGAACTACGACCCGGAAGATGCGCGGAGGTGCCTGCTTTACTATAAACTCTATGACACACTATATCACTATGAGCTAGGAAGTGATGACCCAAATCGGCCCGTATCGTTGATATGCCAAGGCGAAGGCATAGGACATTATACCCCAGTCGTGGAATTGAATCAAAGAATTGACACAAGAAAATACGCCATAAAGACCTCGATAAAAGACATAATTGGAAGTGACGAAAATGACGATGATGAGAAGATTCTCTCCTTCGTGCCAAAGAGGGAGATTAAAATTTTTACCGATAAAATTCGCAGCGTCATTGACGCGACAAATAGCACCATTGGAAGTGCGGTGAACGTATTCACCGCTGTTACACAAAATTTTTCGCAAGTATTTACGGCGGCTACGGAATTAATTAGCAATACCGGAGCAAATTTTATGAAGATAGCGCGAAATGCTCGCTAGGAAAGAAAAGGTATCACTATGAATAACGACGAGACAAAAAAGAAAATGAAGGAACAGCTTGCCCAAAGCGAAAAGGTGATCGCGCAGGCGAAGGGCATGATTGAAAAGATGCGTGAATTTTTTAAACCCTTCGGTGCGGATTTGGATTCGGAGGAAAATATTTTTCTCAATTCGCCGCACATCAGTCCGGAGGGACGGAAGCAGGCAATGGAGGCCATTGAAAAAATGAAGGGCGATCATGCAAATCAATATAAAAACTATTGCGAATTTATTGATTCTGTTTGTAATGGGGATGGAATGGATCAGGTGCGCAATGATATCAAAGAAAATAGAAAGATATTTGAGCAACCGTCTCCCCAGGAAAATAAAATCCAAAAGCGGCCGGTGCGCAAAATGCGACTTTTTTAAAGAAAGGAAAAATAGCCATGTCATTACCAATTTTTACACTTCGTAATATTTTTTCAGACGCCTTCATCGGGAAAAGTGGAATCGACTACGAAGCATTGTGCGACATAATCGCCATCGATGATACATTTAATACGGATGCCTATGCCTACGATGAAAGCATAGAGAGCAAAAATAAGGCGATAATGAACTATGTGGGCGCCGGCAACGGCCAATTTGTTCTCTACGAGCGGACGACAAGTCCGGCGGGAGACGATGTGTGGAGCGAAATTCACGATCCCGATACCTTCATAGCAACCAGCACCGAACTCTATCTGAAAAAAACGACGGATGAGGAGGAGTATGTGCACATTTACACCCTGATCCATCTGGACATGGAAAAGATCATCTCAAAGAATAACGGCATGCTCTGCAATCCATACAGCGATATTGCCATGCGGGCCATGGCAATACTCTACGCCATGGCGTGCTTTCAAAAGAAACTAGTTACCTTGCAAATCTATGATGTAGAAGCAATTAACAACGCGCAAAGGGAAATTAATCGCATTTCAACCATGCTCGCAACCGCACAGAGCGATGTCACCGAAAAAGATGCGGCCATTACGGAAACCAAATTTGCCCACACGGTGAAGCTTGGCGCCGATGTTATCGCATACTTTGTACTGCATCATCTATTTGAAACGACAATGATGGGATCATCTTCGCTGCAATTAAAAATGGGATCGGGCCAGGTTGCAATCATGGAAAACATTCTCGTTGGTAATGAAATTAACGTTCAAAAGTCTGTCACGGCGTACAAGTTGGTTTCGGTTTCCACGCGGGATGTGTCCACCACCTATACCCACTTTATCGATGCACTGCGGCTAAAAAATGTGGCAGAAATAGCCAATGCAAAGGCCTGCGGCGATGAATTGTACGAGACTATCAAAGAATACATCGATAAATATGAAAACTTCAATAATTGCAATTTCAATAGCATAAGCAATACGGAAGAAAAAGTCAAACTTATAATGGATTTTCTTGGGCTAAATGTCATCGGAGACGGGATCATCAAGGACGGTGTCATCGGCGGTGGAAGCGAGGTCGATACTGCAACGATTATTAAGGTTCCACTGTGTTGGCGATCGATTGAAGTGCCGGAAGAAGTGCCTGAGACCGAAGAAGGTGAAGAGAATTCTGAGGCCAATGAGGAGGCAGAAGAAGGCGAAGAGGAAGAAGTGAAGATGAAAACGGTGATAGTCATCCCAACATTGGCCGAACTTACTCACGACGAACTAAATAAAGTTTATACCCAGATAAAGAGCAGCGAGAATCTTGTGCAGATTAAATTTGGCACCGTTAATGTTGATGTTGAGAGCGGTGGCGGCGGCGATGAGGAAACGGAAGGCGAAGCGCAGCAGCAGCAGGAGTGGTCGCTGTACTTCAACAAAGAAGTGCCCGAGACGGTGGATTTGGACAAATTTTATTGGCCCAATTTTACCAAATTTTACAATGTGCTTACGCGCTATGTGGCTGAGGCAGAAGGCACAAAACCACTGGGTAATGGTGCCCCAACGGGATTTACTCTTCAGGAGCTAAAGGACGCATTCTCGGCAATCACACTTCAAAGCTTTTACATCAAAGGTGGTGAGATTGAGACTCTCAATGTTAGTAAGACCGGTGCCCAGTCGCTGAGTGCGCTGAGTTCTTTCAAGGCCTACGCCATGTTGAGGGGGCTCATTTGCTACAACAAACCCCTCCTGAGCGGCAAATGGACCATTCCGTCAACGTATGGCAGCAAGATAAAGTCCGGAGATGTCCTCATGGATGTTTTTGATCGCCACTATTGGCGTGAAATAGTCGACGCCAATGGCTCCGCATTCAAGGGAACCGTTGGAATTGGAAATCACTATGTCCTCGATCCACGCATACGCAATAAGGGTGGCGAAATTTTAAACAAAGAAGGCGGAGTCTGGAAAGAAACCGATGGAATTGAAAAATGCGCCTACTTTGAAGGATTCAATTCCGTCACAATCCGCGGGGGCTATGGAGAAAATCGCGAAGCAATATATGATAAAGCGGCGGGGTGTGTGTTTTCATCTATTCCGAATCAGGCGGAACAATCCGTCGATCTATCCGTGTCATGGTATGAAAAAAATCCTCCATCGAATCCGGAAGAATTCCAAAGGGGATGCACGGGTCTCCTAGCGAAGACATATGGGGGAAAGTATTTTATGCCGGGTGTGAGTAAATACTTCGACAGCAATACTAAACTGTTTACGGCAACATTTAAAAATGCCCTTGCAAGTGATTCAACGCAGATGAAAGTGATTTGGCGGCCAAATTCAGGGGGTAGTTACGGATTTTACATATCTCAATTTGGCAGTGAAACATTGGCAAATTCTGGCGGAGAAGAAACGGGCGCAGTGACCCTTGGTGCCCTACGTCAAAATGCCCAATCTGCTTCCCAAGAAGATCTATGGAATATTCCCAAAAAAAATCCCATTGGTAACAATCAAACCATCTATAGCGGCGCGTATTACCAATCTCTAATTAATCCAATAAATTCTGAAGTCGTTGACGGGGGGGGGGTTGCCTATTCGGGTCAGCAGCTATCGATTCTGATCGATTCACTGCGCATTCTCGTCGATACGGTTAATAACACACTTTCCGGAGTGACAACCCGGATGCAGGGAAATCTGCAGGCGCAGCAGCAGACGGTTAATCTGTCGACCAATCTTGCGAAAAATGTGTTTAGAATGCGCTCGGAAATGTCGGGTAATATTCGATAGGGAAGGAGGAAAACTATGGCCCTGGATCCAGAATTAGAAGAAATCTATAGAAAAAATGTGAAAGCGCTGATGGACAACATTTCACAAATAAAAGTTGAGTTTGAAAAAAAAAATACGCTTGCCCAATCCGTTGAGCTTGCAACGGAGGAAAAGCAAAACGCCTATACCCTTGGCTATCAATTTTACCAGCAGCAGAAGTACGATAAGGCACTCATTATTTTTAACGCATTGCATTTGCTCGATCCACTCAATAAGGAATTCGCGAAGGCCCAGGCGGCAACGATGCAGATGCAGGGAAAGTTCGACGATGCGGCTCTCAATTTTCTCATTACCTACTTCTTTCACACGGAGTGCTTGGAATTTGCGCTCTATGCGGGCCGCTGCATGGTGGAAGCCAAGGAATTTACTCAGGCCTATTTCATACTGAAAAATATACTCGCGGAAAGACGCTTTCCCAATTCCGATGAAAATAAAAAAAGTGAAGCCATTATCCGAGAACTTGTCCCCTCCCTGCTCCGACGGGCCGAGGAGGAGCAGAGTTCGCGAAGCGGCGGGCGATCACCGTCGGCGGATCAGGACATAAAGACTGGAGCGCCGGTTACAGCCGGAACAAAAAGTTAAAATAGGAGCAGAAAACATGGCCCAAGACGGATTATATCAGATCAACACAACCATTTACGGTGAACTCCTATTCAAAGGAGAGTATAATGCAGCAGTAGGTGATATGGAGTTCAAGACGGTTAATCGGGATGGGTCCGCGGCAAACATCTATCAGCTCCAGTCCACTGCCACCTATAATAGTGACACGAAAAGTAATGAAACGAAGATGTCATCTAAGAACGCACAGCTCTCCATTTTCCTAAAAGATGTAATAAGGTATGGCCAAAAGATTGGAATCATCGAAAATAATAAGATTTCGAAAAACCACAACTCACCGGATCTATCTCCACATGGGGTCTTCTACAGCGTCAGAACTGTAAAAAATACTTCCGTCACAGCGCGCATGGATCTGAATCAGGTGGTTCGAAGCATCGCCGATAATCCCGAGGCAGTGGCGTTTTACATGTGTGCGGAGGCAACGATTCCATTCATTGTGGTCATGGCCAATATCGTCAAGGTATTGACCAAAAGCCAATCGAATGCTGCGCTGATGGCTTCTAGGGTAAATTTGCAGGCAATATTTGAAACATATGCCGGTGAAGAACTAATGGCGGCACTGCACAAAACATTTATAATGAAATTAATTATGTCTCCGTGGTTTAGTATAGTGCTGCCGCTCGTATTCGGCGTCATTGGAGGTGTAACGCTAGGCGCTGGGATAGTAGCAGGAGTAATACTCGCAGTCATCGTCGCTTTGGCATTCATTATCTACACTCTGGTGATGACGCAATGCGATGGGTACAGCAATGAAGGTGCAATGGAAGCGAAGGCGGAGGAATTAGGAATTGACACTAAAAATAGAGATGACTCCAATACTCTCAATAAGCTTTACCATGACCTTGAGGACTTTAGATATAAAGGGACCATAGCCTACGTAACCACGATATCGTTAAATGTACTCATTGCGCCGCTAGCTGTTTCGGTTGCGAACTATATTCAGATTCTATTAGAAAAGAAAGAAATGTCGGCGATAGAGGGATTTATTTCGCTGATGCAAGCTGCTGGAACGTTTCATGCCGGACTTAATGCCATCATGTTGGCAATCTATCGCTATATTTCCGCTGGATTTACCTATGAGATGGAGATGTTGAAAATTAAAGGTGAAAGATGGATTGCAAGTGAGAAATTTTTCGGAGAGCTTTTGAAGCGCATGGAAGAAAGCTTAAAAAATTTATTGCAATCCATGCAAGACTACATAAAATTACAAGAGCAATTTGTAAGGGAAATTGCAAACGGTGCGCTGTCCATTGTTCGTGGCATGACGTCCGTTTAAATCACCGGAGGAACAATATCATGGTAGAATGTCTTGCAAGCGGTGCCGTCACATTTGAGGGTGCGGGAGCTGCGGAAGGTGCGGAAGGCGCAAAAGGTGCGGGTTTTAAGGGGAATGTTACTTCATTTAAAAACTCTGAAGGCGAGGATACACAGCTTCCATCGGATTTGAAGTTAGAAATTCAATTTCAGGATGGCAGCACGGTCCTTCTCTCTCCTGGGGAATTATTCACCGGGAAAAATGGCATGGATGACATTAAGGACGTGAAACTACTCTTTAATTTGGAAAATCTCGAAGAAGGGATGGTGAACACAGAGTTTTCTTTTCTGAAAAATCTTGAAAGTAGGCTTACTACATCGGCAAGCTCAAAGTCAGAAATGACTCCAGTAAAGATGGAGCCCGGAGTGGATATTATCATGCTATTTACGATGTTGATGTCCACCCTTATTGCCGTACAGGCCAATACGCAGCGGCTTCTCTCAATGCATTCGCAAACTTCCATTGAAGAGACCTTCAACTTAGCCATGAAATCGGCGGATAAAAAAGTACTTGCTGCCGAAAAGAAGCGAGATGCGGCGGTGACACAAGCGATATGTGAGATGATTGCAGGCGGAGTGCAAGCAGTGGCAAGTTGCGCCGCCATGGGAAATTCAGAAAATGGCCAAGCTATTAACGGCCTTGGACAGGGATTGTCACAGCTAATTACCGGTTTTGGAAAGTATCTGTCTGCAGGCACTCAGTTCGAATCTGACATAGCGAATGTCGAAGCGGAAAGATTGCAGGCATCGGCATCCATGCTGCAATCCTTTAATCAAAATATGGGTGGCTCTATTTCCAATGTTCAACAGTCAATTACCTCGCTTTTGCAGGCATTTAAGGCATTCCTCGATATCATTAATCAAACCAATATGACCCTCGCATCGGCGGTGGGCGGTCGCTAGAAATAGCAACAGCAGCGAGGTGGCGACGTCAACTTAAAAGGCCAGAAAAAGTCCGGCCCCACTCGTTTTCTCTATACCCGACTCCAAGGAGCCATTTCCTGGGACCGGATTCGCGAAATCCATGTTTGTGGTGTACCCTTGAAGCGCACTAAAAAAACACAAAAAAGCCATTGCAATTTCCATAAAATGTTACAAAATTATAGAAGCGCTTCCCGATAAAATTAGCAACGCTACAGGGAAACGCTTGGGTTATCGGAGAAATGCGTCATGGTCGATGGTGTTACAGGTGGCGCGGTCACATTTGAAGCCGTGGGTGGTGGAGGCTTTAAGGGAAAAGTATCCCTAAAAAAAGCCGTATGGGAAGAGGTTCAACTTCCAACGGATGCGCAGATAGAAGTTTTATTTAGGGATGGCAGCACAGTTTTAATAGCACCGGGAGAATTATTCGGCGAAAAAAATAATGTGGAAGACATCCAGAGTGCGCGCATTTTCTTTGGATTAGATGATCTCAGCGAGGGAGTGGTCAATGCAGAGGTTTCCATTTTGAAAAATCTAGGCAGCATATCACATCCATTGATGAGCACGAAGGAGGAGGTGGATTCATTAAAGACGGCAACCGGTGGGATCGACATCATCATGCTATTTTCTTCGCTGATGGCAGCCCTCATTGCCACACGGGCGAGCATACAGCTCCATCTTGCGATGGAGTCGCAAGTTTCCACAGAAGAAATTTATAGCCTAGGGATGAGATCGGCGGACCTGAAGGAAAAAGCAGCAGAAAAGAAGCGTGATGCAGTGCAAATTCAGGCAATATTCGACATAGCTGCCGGCGGCGTGCAGGCGCTCGGTGGCTTTGTGGCTTCTTTTTTACCGACGAATATGAACAAATCCGTCCTTGGAATTTCACAGGGGGTTGCGCAAATTGTTAAAAGTGCGGGAAAATGCTGGACTTCGCACATACAATGTCAGTCTGAACTGGCAACTATCGCTTCGGAAGTTTTGCAGGCGGAATCGACAAAAATTCAAGCGTACAATCAAAGCACCAGTGCAACCATTTCCAATCTTCAACAGTCAATTGCTGCTGCAATACACGCATTTAAGTCATTTCTTGACACTATAAATCAAGCGAAGATGGCCCTCGCATCCGCCATAGGCGGGCGCTAGGAATTTTCAGCTATTTTTCGCGCAAGATTATACTGCCGCTGGAATCGACTCACAATTTTTCGCTGCAATTCCAATGCCTTCACGGGATCCGTATTGCGCAGAATAGGAGCCAGGGTTTGATTGATGTGATCGTATTCAAATTCGGAAAAATCACCCAATACCTTCTGTGCTAAATCAGCGTCCCCGTGCCTGCCCTCATCCCGAGCAGTAATGATCGCCTTCCATGCCCGCACCAATTCCTGATGAGGAATAATGAATGCAAATTTTATTGTCCACTTGAGGGCATTGTAGACGCCGGAGGTATTTTCAGGCCGATAGGCAAACTCCATCAATTCGCGGAACGGATTCGTCGAAAATGTGCGCAGAGGAAGGTATTTTTCATCGTAGATGTGCTTATTTACCGGGGGACGGAAGAGTGCATGGCGGATGGGTCCACCCTCCGTTCCCGGTTCAAATGTTAGAATTTTTTGGCCCTCATCGCAGAGCACATATTCTAAAAATAGTTTGGCTGCCTCGAGATTGGGTGCTCCCCGCAGTATGCCGATGGGATCCGGGCTTATGGCTGATCCATTTTGTGGAAGAATAAATTCCAGCCGATCTCTTCCGCTCCTTTGCCGCTCCTCGGCGCACTGGGTCCGTCCCATAAAGTCTACGATTAGCCCAACCCCACTATTTCCACTTGCAACGTCGAGTATCATTTTTGACGGGCCGTCGGCGTAGTAGCGAGTGTTTGCTGAAATGAGCTGAATAATTTCCAACCCGCGCATCCACCCGCGCTTGACGCAATCGGCCTCTTCCATTGAATTTTTTTCGCCGGCGCTGTTTTGCAGGGCAAACATCATCTGCTGCTGGACGATCATTTCAAACGCCTTAAGAATCGCGCTGCTTTTTGTGGGATCGGTGAGGGCGACAATTCCAAATAACTTGGGATTGGTGAGTGGTTCCCACTGCATGACATCGCCCCTTTCGAGGCCGTGGGCACGGAGCACATCTCCGTTGAGGAGAATTCCAAAGCTGGAAAGTGCTTGGCCAAACCAATGGCCCTCCCGGTCCCAGAGCTCCGATCCGGCGAAATAGTGGGGGATAGTATCTTCGTTGAAGAGTTCCCCATGCTCGCGGAGAAATCCCGTGTCCACCAATGCCCCGAGGTCCGCCTGGGAAATGAAGTCCGTTATGCCGCCGCCGAAGAAAAGATCGATGCCGGAGCTGACATTAGAATTGTAAAATTCCTCGTAAATTTCCCGGTGAAGGGGCGTCTGCCACCTTGCCTCGTCGGCGGTGCGATTGACAAATATTTGATTGACCTCCTGGGTCCACTGGCGATTGAGCTCCTTTTCCCAGTGATAGCGAAATTCGCTGGTGTAGATGCTGTCCAAATAGCGGACCATTTCACTGATTCCCCCAAGGTAGCGCCAATCAATGAAGATGGTTCTTCCCGTTTTTTCGCGGTACCACTGGCGGAATGCGCAGCCGAGCTCAAAGCGTATCTTTTCATTGTGGCCCGTAAGGACGATGATGGTATCATCGGTATTTGCATCGATGGCTGTCCCTGACTTTCTCGCCCAAAATGGCAGGCCGAGAATGAGAAGCAGTCCAAAAAAAACGATCCATTTTCTTATCATACGCGGTGCCCATCCATTCTAATTGCGCAGTACGAGTACATCTTCCGGCCGTATGTTGGCGATGATGGACTCGCAACTACCCCCCTGCAGATGCCGAGGATTGAGCTCACTCACCTTAATACGCACACCCATGCGGAGAAAATCGTAGTGGGCGACTTCGCCGAAATAGGTCACATCCACCAATTGCCCCTCCACGGAGTTGATGTCGATGTGCTCATTGCGCAGGCGGATGGCTTCCGGACGAATGGAGAGGTACACGTGATCTCCAACGGATGGCATGGAGGCCGCATTGGGAACCGTTGCCTGCAGAGGACCGATGGCCGTTTCTACGGTGAGAAATGTGTAATCGTGCTTAGCCATCACATCCCCTTCCAAAAAATTGGTTTCGCCAACAAAGTGGGCCACGAAGCGGTTGATGGGCGACTTATAGATCTCCAGCGGCGATCCCACCTGCTCGATGCGGCCACGGGAAAATACGGCGATGCGGTCGGCGATGGATAGGGCCTCCTTTTGATCGTGGGTGACGTAGACCGTTGTTAGGTGGTGATCCCTGCAAATTTGTCGAATTTCAAGGCGCATTTCATTGCGCAGCTGCGTGTCCAAATTGGATAGCGGCTCATCGAGGAGTAGACAGCGGGGACGGATGGCGAGTGCCCGGGCCAGGGCCACACGCTGCTGCTGACCTCCGGATAGCTCATTGGGCTTCCGGCTGGCGTAGGAATCCATGCGGACACTTGCCAATGAAGATTCCAGTCGCTCCGCGATGATGGATTTGGGAAGCTTTTTCTGGCGCAGGCCAAAGGCGACATTTTCCGCGACGGTCATGTGGGGCCACAGCGCATAGCTTTGAAAGACCATTCCCGCCTGCCGCTTGTGGGCCGGCAAATTGACAATATTTTTTTCGCCAAAAAAAATCTTTCCCGAATCCGGGGAGTAAAACCCGGCCAAGATCCGCAAAAGCGTGGTTTTTCCGCAGCCGCTTGGGCCCAGGAGAAAAAATAATTCACCTGGACCAATGTCCAAGGTAACACCGTCCAGCGCTACCACCGACCCGAACTTCTTTGATACATCCGCAATCCCTATTCCAATCATCCCTACTGTCCATTGTCTGCGAAATCTTTCATCGAGTGTCAAGGTATGTTGCGAAAAATATTATGAAAAAATTATTTCGTTTTCTCCGGCCGAAGTGGCCGCAGAGATTGGCGATGGACACGATTGAAAAGCGACAATCCGCCTATTCCCGCGGAAGGAGGCCTGCCATCGCAGAAAATGATCGCCGCCAAAGGGACTTTACAACTCCTATGACCATTAAAGGTAATCGTCGTCAGTTATATTGTCAAAGTCAATGATCGAAAGTTTTTTCGGTTCTTTGACAAGGTGAAATTCTTCGCGGAAAATATACAATAGGCAGCCAATGGCGGCGAGCCCAAGAAGGCTGCCACAGGTGATGGCAATGACGGGTATGGTTAAATAGGCCAATGCCGCAATGGCTGCTCCGATGGCAACAACAAGCCCAAGGGCCGTTGCAATTTTTGCAACCATGGGTCGTTTATCCGTATTACTCTTGCTATTGGGAGGATAAGGATAGTAAAGCAGGTAATCATCATAATCTTTACAATTACCATAATTACCAAGGTGGGAGTTGTTTTGGTCACTGGAAATTGGGCACACTTGTATAATTTTACTCAAAAAATTTAAATTTGCAAGGAAGAAGCAAATTTTTTTAATCGGCTGATTGCCAGGTAATTCGCTCATGCCGCTCGGGCATTTAAGGCCGCTCGCAAATTCACAACGGCGGCTAAAGAAATCATTGACTTCCGTAGATCATTTTGCTAATTTGTCGGCATGGGTGAATCAAGCGTTTGCGGAAATTTCATATATGCCGCATCTTCTGCGAGTGCGAATAGTGCCGGTAAAGGTGCTTTAAGTGATTGCGCACTAACAGATGTGACAAAGTTGTTGAATGACACGAAAGGGAAAATACATTGCAGGATGAAAGAGGAAATAGGATACTTTGTCGTTGGAGAGAATGCAAAGGTGGATTACACAAAAATAACCATTGGAGAGCACTTTGCAATGATCACGGTAAATTTTGACTGTAACTCGTTCGTCGCTTTTTTCCTATGGCTATTTTGCGGATATTTCAGAACTGCAGATGGCTACAAAAAAATGCTCAATGCAGTGGAAAGTGGCAAAAAATCCGATGTGAGGGATTTTTTCACAGGCCATTCCGACGAAATAAAAGCAAAGATAAAGTTTCCAAATTTTGTAAAAGACTTGAAGCCGATTACGATTGCTGGAAGCGCAAAAACTTTTGGTCCGGAAAAAGTGAATGAAGGTTTCAATGGCGACCTTGAAACTCAAATAAATCTCAGAAAAACAGACATCGAGAGCAACTTATTAAGCACACCTGATTCTCCAAAGCACATATTTGCACTTAAGCTAACAGAAAACGCAACTTTGGATGATAAAATTATAATTTCATTTAATAAAGATCCAATGTCCGACGAAATAATTTGCACTTCTCCCAATGAAAAAAATATGAAACTTCTGCCTCGCAAAAATGGGACATATTTAGTTCCCTCCGATGATGGAAAGGCGTACAAATTCAGTGTGGGCGACGGCGGAAAAGTTGAAGAGTGCACATTATATGCCAACATGGAAGTTGAAGCCCCCAAGGGGCAATGGCGAACAGGTGCCGACGGAAAAAAGATTTTAATTCCGCCTTCAAAGGAACCAACTGAGAATGTGTCAATTCAAATTAATGGCCTTTCGATTCCACCGCGTCAAAGTCTTCTTCAAAAGCCGTTTAGCGGCAACCCATATGACGATTTTAATACATGTAGTCGGGACATTAAATTTGACGATATTGTTACATTATTAGGCGCAGGAGAATCCACAATATCGCTATGCGCATACGAATTAAATGACTACGGGAACATACCAGTCAATTCTGATGGCGGACTTAATCGCATAGCAATTCATTTTACTAAAGATGATGCTAGCCATGTATGTGCCTCCATTGATTTGAAGAAAAAGGAGAGGAATCCGCCTGAGGAAGTGGAAGGCGGAGCTCTGCGCAGTGGAACGTATGTCATTCCGAATGGCATGGGACAATATCGCAGAGTTCAGGTAGGTGAAAACGGCAGAATCATGAATTTTATTTCATTCAATCCAATATCTGAATTTAAGCCAGAATCTGATTCCATCACTCTTAAACCCATATTTTGCAGTGGAAATGGTCAATTTAAATTGGATGCCAACGATAGCCCACTCATCTGCACTGTGAATAGTGGCAAAATTACTCAAAACGATAAGAATAGCCTGCTAAGGCCTGGATATTATGCTGTTACGGATTCGAATGGCAAGGCAACCAATCAATTTATTGTTGTGTCTAAAGAAGGCACTATAGATCATGCTTCACCAGAGGGATTACGTCGGAAGGATCTCCCAGGTTGGCAAATGAAAGTAAATTTCGTTTCTAGTCCAAATCCAAACTCGCCCCAATTACTGCCATGGAACAGCGCGACGAAACAACTGAATGGCGGTGCCTGGCCAACGTGCTTTCACTCATTATTTCAAGGTGATAAACTAAGCCATGTGCCAGGAGATGTATTTGCCAAAAGTGTATCATTAGACAGAGCAGATTTTTCATATGTCGGTGATGGGAGTTGTCGTCTCGCTTCCATAATCAGAGAGGAAGCTACTCCGGGAAGTGCTGGCGAAAATGAGCCTAATCTCCTTGATGTGAATTTTGTGAAAAAAGGTAACACGATATGTGTTTTCGATAAAGAAAAGGATGGGCCTATGGCTCCGGGGAATTATGTATTGCCTTGTTGGGATGACGTTATTTGTGGATTTTGCTATTTCATTAAATTTACTGTTGGGGCAAATGGGGTTGCTGTTACAGATATTCCGCCTCCGCAGCAGCCGAGCTTTAAGAATCAGGCGAATGTCACTATGGTTCCTAAGGCTAATGCGGATTTTTTCATTCCTCGCGATGGTTGGAGTGAAAGTTGCGTGCAGGCGAATGATGCAATGCCACCGGTAGTGCAGTGCCCATCAGGTGTGCCGCGACTTGCAGTGAAGGTAGATGGAGGTAAAGCAAAGTGGTATAATCCCGCTACCAATACGAGGGAGGCATTGCAACCTGGAGTTTATTTTACATGCCATTGGAGTGACGATCACCCATCTAATAGGTGCTTTTGCATAGGGGAAAATGGAACTATAGTATCGAGCGAAGCGTATTATGCAAAACACACGAACGTGGCGCAACCAAAACAATTGCCGCAGTTGGGCACACCAGTTGCTAATATAGTGGAGTGCGCGAAAAGTGACTTCAGTAATTTGCGCTCGGGAAATTACATGTTATTACCATCATATGTAGCTGATAATAATTGTGCTATTATTTCCTCTGAGAGTATTTACTTTTTCAAAAATGAAGATGGCAATATAATAGCCTATCCCGATTTAAGTGGAACCAAATTAATGAGGACGGGAACCTATCTAATTCCAAATTTTCCAACTGTGGGTAGTGAGAAAAAGATCTATATAGATAGTAATGGACAGCTTAATATAATGCGAAGATTTAATTCTATTCCTATACGAGGTTCAACTTTGAATAATGGTTTCAAACTTGCGCCAATAATCAGCTACGATAGCCGCGATAGCAATGAAACATACTATAATGATAATTGCCAATTCCCATACAGTATAACAGGAGGCCAATACACACGGAATGGACAGCTGATTCGTGATGGTTTCTATGCGATACTCAATCCTGATGGCACATCAATAGGACAATATGTTATAATAGCGAGCGGTAAAATTGTTCCGCCGTCACCATCATCATCGATTGTTTTAAGCCCTACTCCTTCGTTGGCATCACGGCCTGCTGCTCCTTTTTCGGCGTCAGCATCGACTAAGATAAGCATTGCCGCGCCACCGATAAATACTAACTGTAACAATATACAATATCTTAACATTGAAAATATCTCTGCTCGGATAGCTGGTAATGGGCGAAACGTGCAAGTGTATAAACTAGATGAAAGTGGTATAGTTACGAACAACAATATAATTAATGCCACATTTATGCAAGACGATAATGGTAATATATTTGCCACTATGCCCCCTGACAATAATTGCTTACTACAAGGACGTTACCTAATTTCAAGCTTAAACTCAGATGGAAGCGGTTTTTCGCAAATTCATGTAGATCCGAAGGGATATCTCGTAGACAATCGTCCATTGCCAACTGGAAATTGGCAATATGTCGATCAAAATCAAACGTTGAGTAACATTTACATAACTAGAATTAATAATGATTTTAGCTATGATAACAATTGTAAATTGCACTGTTCATTTGCAGGAGGTGAAATTAATGGACTAGGCAGAAATACCGGCATGGATCCAGGGAATTATGTGATGTTTGATGCAAATGGCGATATCACAGGCCACTGGCTCTACATCAATCGCATCACTTCCATCCAGCCGCCCGCGGGAACTGTGTCGCCGGCGACTATTGGGCCCCCATGGACGGATAATCCGATGCTCGCAGATCCTTTCAATGGAAGCTGGCCGGTATTCCTGCGATATACACTTCCGAATCAACCAAATCGAGAAAGTATCTGCAATAAAGAAGGAGTAATATGGGTAGGTTCGGAAGATTTTATGAGTCATATTCCCAATGGAGCGGTATCAAATCCAATATGGGCACAGAATGAAGGTTTTAGTGGACGAATTACTTTCAAAAAAAATGGCAATATAATAGTAGTGCAAAATGAAAGCAACACAGCATTGCCGCCTGGCACATACCATATTCCTCTGAGTCAATATGGCAAATATGCGCAAATTCAAGTGGGCGAAGGTGGATTGCTTATAGAGAGGATTAAGGCAAGACACCCTGCCAATACGCCAATTCAAGGAAACAATTGGATCCGCCGAAATAGCTTTTCAAATGAAGGAACCCCCAGATGGATATGCAACGCCAACGCGAATGACACCTATGGCACTAATTGGATTCTTGTTAGACCTGAATACGACGCTACAGGCAATCTATTCTTTGTGGACGCGAACACTGGGAATAAACTCGCAGACGGAAATTATGTAATTCCAGAGTGCTTTGGTAATTCCCAAGGAGATTTCAGGGTGAATATAGGACCGGATGATGGCAGAGTGACTGATTAGAGACCGATTACCGATTTGGGTAGTCAGCTTAGCGCGAATGATTTCGCAAGTAACAATCAATTCCTTGAAATTATTCAGATGGAAGATTGCGATAAAGCGGTAAAAACCATAGAGCACATGGCACTAGATCCAGCAGCTGCGGCCGCTGTTCTGGAGGATTATTCAACTTTCGAGGAAAGTT
>JAIRXK010000009.1 GCA_031268315.1 Puniceicoccales bacterium
AGAATTTGAAGGACTGAAACAGATCTGGGTTGGTCGGCACCATGCATGTAACGTGAATCCTCGCATATTTTGATGGCTTTTGCAAGAAAATTCTGCGGCTAAATTCCAACAATCGATCGTCTGAAAAAATGAATTAATTTGCAGGGAAAAATTTTTCTTAATTTCAAGCTTTGGCCTAGGTAATGGCACTAATAACGATCAAAATATTGGCAATTAATTTTGAATTTTCGTCCATGCAATCGAACAATTCAATCATTTTATTTCATTTTTTTCTTGCAAAAAAGCTAAAGTGCATAAGAATACACTCATGATCAGCTCCGGTAGTCCCAGTAAAGCCTCCTCGGATGCGCCAACATTTTTCCAGGAATGGATGCCGCAAATTATCTGCACGGCCATATGTCTAGCTTTAGTGGTCGCGTGTATTCTTCTGGTGGCTTGCGCCTGGGCGCCAACCTTCGGCTCCCTCGCCGTAATCCTGGGCATGAGTCCAACTCTCGGCAGCGCATGCTTTCTCGCCACCGCAATAACGGCCATCTGCATCGCAATTACCATTGTCGTAGCGGTGTCCATCGTGCGGAAATCACGTCCATCGGAAGATAATCCAATCCCATCAAAAAATCCACAAATTTCGGAGGGAAAAAATCCAACCCCGTCATTAACTTCGCAGGAAAGCGATCCAATCCGGGGAAGCAACCCAGTTTCATCAGAAAATTCACAAACTCCACCTGAATCAACTTCATCGAAAAGTAGCCCAATCATACCAGGAAATTCACAAACTCCACCTGAACCAACTTCATCGAAAAGTAGCTCAATCCCGTCAGAAAATTCATTAACTCTACTTGAATCAACTTCATCGAAAATTAGCCCAATCATACCAGAAAATCCACAAACTCTACCTGAGCATCAAATAACTTCACCGAAAATTAGCTCAATCATACCAGAAAATCAACAAATTCCGAAGAAAGAAACTCCAACCCCATCATCAACTTCGCAGGGAAGCGACCCAGTCTCATCAGAAAATCCACAAATTTCGCCGGTCGAAGAATCGGTAAGCGACTCAATTATACGGGAAAGCGACCCAGTCTCATCAGAAAATCCACAAATTCCACCTGAATCAACTTCATCGAAAATTAGCTCAATCATACCAGGAAATTCACAAATTTCGCCGGTCAAAGAATCGGAAAACGACCCAATTATACGGGAAAGCGACCTAGTCTCATCAGAAAATTCACAAATTCCGGAGGAAAAAACTCCAACCCCATCATCAACTTCGCAGGAAAGCGACTCAATCAAGCCAAAAAATTCACAAACTCTACTTGAGCATCAAATAACTTCATCGGAAATTAGCTCAATCAAGCCAAAAAATTCACAAATTTCGAAGAAAAAAAATCCAATCCCATCATCAACTTCGCCAATTTCGGCGAGTCAAGATCCTACCAGAGCATTGGTAAATACATTTCAGGACCAAATTTCCGCGAAGGAAAGTATTACGAAGTTTACTAACAAAAACATAGAATCGCAAGCTCAATTGCGAGCATTCATCGATCTGGAAAATCAGCAAAAAAAAGAGTCAGAAGTTTCTAAGAAACCAGAAGTTCCTCCTGCGCAAGTTTCTAAGCAGTCAGAAGTTCCTCCTGCGCAAGTTCCTAAGAAGTCAGAAGTTTCTACTGTGCAAGTAATTTCTGGAGCATCAGCAGTAGTTCCTAATATGCAAGATTTGCCGAAAATGGAGAAATCTCGTTTGAGAAACCCGCGTTGCGTGGGGAAATTTTCCAATCTAATGCCCACTAAATTTTTGCCCGTGCCGCATGAATGCGTCGAGGAAATCGTATTAAATAACTTAGAACTATGCAGCCGCATTGGGGCGATGGACAGCGCGGAATTTAAGAAACTTAGCGATGGAAAAGATTGCATGCAAATAGTTGCATTTAATTCTAAAGCGGATGGTCGCCCCATTGTTAGTTTTCATAGCCAAGCGGAGTTGAAGGAACTATCGGAAAAAAATCCGCTCGCTATCTTTAAATGCCTTCGGACGCTTTCTGAAGAGGAAACCAACGAGCTATTTGGCGAATCTGCGCCAATTAAAAAAGTTACCCTGGATGGCGACTTTAGATGCAATGTGATCGATTTAACCCCGCTATCTAGCCTCAGAGACATTGAAGTTTGCGAAACCTGCGCCGCGGAAACGATTAAGCTCAATGGAAATGCACAAAAAGTTGAATTTCAGGCAGCGGCTGGCAGTCTGAACACCATTGACTTTAGTCAATGTGGAGAAGGTTTATCGGAGATTATCTTTAATTCTTCTTGGAACTTAAAGGCAATAAAATTGCCTAAAAATTTTAAACCCCGGAACTCATTGCGAGTCACATTAGCGGGTGATTGGGAAAATAATGCAGAAGGAATTGAGATGGTAAAAGATGTGTTTAAAGGTTGCACTATTAACTCAAGTGCAGTGGCAAATGGATTTCTTTTAAGCGCCAGTGCCGTGCGCGTAGAGGGCATTAATGTGCACTTTCCGTGCTATGTATTGGAGAACATGGCTGAGAAGCCAAATGCCGAAAAGCCCGATAAAACCGGCATTCAAGATTTGGCGGAATTGAACGAATTTCCCAATGTAAAAGAATTGGCCGTAGATGCACGCTATTTAAAGGCAGAAGACAAATGCATCAAATTAAATCAGTTTACATACATTGAATCGTTTAAAGTTAATGGCACACAGGGAGCGCTGGTCTTTGGCGAAGTCGTAAGGAAAGTTGCCCTGAATGGCGCTTGCGAGGTTGACCTAGACTTATCCGATTGCAAAAATTTAGACGTCATTGATCTTATCTCATGCCGAGAAATTAAAGGCATAAAATTTCCTCCCAATCGAAAGATGGAGATTCATCTTGATGGCAGTTGGCGTCCGGTCGACGTGAAAGCAATAGAAAAGTGCGTCATAGATCAGGGCTTGGAGGGATTAGTGAGCATTGGGAAAAGCGCGGACGCGCAAAGGTTTTTCGACGAAACGAAAACCCTCAAAGTACTCAGTGCAAAATCTGGAAAATATTTTCTCACTGAGGGAGTTGACGGAAACAGAATTTCCAGCAAAATTTTCGAAGAAATAAATGAGTTCAAAAATTTAAACCACTTCATATTTGGCGATAATCTCATAGATGAATTACCAAAATTACAATCCGAATTCCTGGAATCTGTCACCATCGGCGCAAGTCAAGCGGGTCGATTGGATTTCTCCGAATGCGGGAATATGAACAAGCTCATACTGTCCGGTACTCAATACGAGGATTTAAGTGCAATTATCGTTCCAAAGGCAACAAACGGTGAAAGCTTTACGGTGGAACTGGAAAATAGCTTTGCAATGCTGAATTGCGCTGCGGGGGAAAAAACATCTAATTTACCTGCTAAAGAAGAAAAAAACTTAAGTGAAAAAGAAAAAATTCCAAGTGAAGAAGAAAAAACCCGAATTGAAGCAGAAAAAACTCGAATTGGAGCAGAGAAAATTCTAGCGTGTCTCGCGATAGATGACAATAAACACAGAAAAATTACATTGGTGGTAAAATGCGATTGGAGTGCAGAGCATCCTGCCTGGAAAAGAATGATGGAATTTCAGGAAAGTCACAGCAATATCAATATCCAATTTGATTGGAAGTCATCTCAATCACTCTATGGGAATGAAGCATTGAATGTGACGCTGGACCAGTTCAAAGCTGGACCCCAATTCACCGCACGAACCAGCAGTGACAACGAAATCGATTTCACAGCTTTGCACAGTTTACGCGCTTTCCCAGAAGTAAAAGCACTCAATATCAATATCGCAAATTGGACCACAGAAGGCGCTGACATGGCATTGAAGCTTGATGCTCCTGAAAATGTAGTAGAGGCCAGGATTGAAATCGCCAGGAATGCTCATTTTATGGAAGGCGGATCTGTTATGTTTTTAGAAGATAATAGCGTGAAAAATATCATCATAGATAGTGCGAATTTGAATCCGAAGGCATTTGATTTCCACAATTGCAGTGCCTTAGAAACAATCACGTTTGCCCATTTTGGGTGCCATCAAAAACTTATATTGCCGGACGAGGGAAATTTCATCTTGACGACACCAGGTTGCATTTCCACGGCCGCCGAGATGACAGAAGTGTCCTTGAGGATTTCAAATATTTCCGTAATTTCCAAGGCCTCTAATGTGGGCAAAACTTCTGAATCGATTGCAAATATTTCCATAAAAAATACGAGGACAATAGCACTTGAAATAAGCAGCACATTATATGTGGCACTGTGCAATGGACAAGTGGAATTAAATAATAAATTCAATTATGTAATTGAGGAAAAGTGTAATCGGTATTTTGCCCGTGTATTGCCGACGGACTCCGATGAATTGGCAGCTGCCATGGAAGAATTGCTAAATACAAACACAGAAATCATTAACCGTGTAATTATAGGTGGAATTAATACAAAGAGAAATGCTGACTTGCAACCGTTGAAACCGCTAGGCAGGTATTCCGTCGGAGGATATTTGTTCAATGGGCAGTACTTTGCGCATGGAAAAGTAACAAAAATATCAAAGAGTTCCACCACAAATTCACTGGTTTCACATTTGGATTGCGCTGGCTTTTTCGATGAAACAACCATTCAGTTGGTTGGCATAGATTGCAATGGCAATTATTTAATTAGAGGCTTTAAAAATCAAATCGTTACTAGTATTAGCGATTTAACGCAATTAAATCAATATAAAAAAATTACAACAATTTCCATTGGAAGAGGGATGAAGATTATGGATCTCAGTGGGATTGAAAAAAATATCACAATTAACACTTATGATAGCATAGATAAAATTATTTTTTCCAGTTCCACTCAAATAATTAAAATGGAGAATGGGCCAAATGTTCGCTTTCTTGATGCATCCCAATGCAAAGCATTGTCCGGTTTCACTCTGAATCACTACCATTCTGATGTCAAATTTGTGCTTCCAAAGCATATTCTTGATCTAGATGGCACAGGGCTCACATTAAAACCACCATGCTCCGGGCCATTTGATGTAATAGCATGCATTAGAGCATTGGGATGCAGCAATGACGGCGAAGGTGAAAGTACTTTGACGTCATTGGAGGCACAGCGCTTTAGAGGCGCTTGGAGTATATTTTTGTCGGGCACTGAAATTTGCAGATTGTACGGATGGATAGACCGCCTGAATCGATGCAAATCGATTAGAGATATTGATTTCCCATTTCGGACATGGGATATAGGTTTACGCAATCTTATACACATAGAAAAACTTAATGTCGTCGATGGGGAAGAGGAAAATAGTTCACAAAAGTTTATTTTGAAAGGATGTAATAATTTGAAATCAATTAATTTTTATTCGCGCCAGTTCGAAGAAAATGTGAATGGAACCATGCAAGAATGTTACATACAACCAAGTCATGCCTATGGATTTTTTGCTGAAGGATCAAAAGTGAAGGTGGTCATAGAAGGAAAAGAAGATACATATATCATGCCGGAGGTAGGGGTTAAGGTACCTCGTACCGAGGCGAATGCGCAATTTACATTTAAAAATAATGAATCTCCCATACTAAAAAAGGGAATGAAATTAAAAAGGCTTGGCCAACCGTCCGGTGAAGTTGAATTAGGGAGTGACACACCCGTAGAATGGAAAAATTTTAGCGATGCGCAATTTTCTGCAACTTTCATCGGCGTGAAATATTTTAAAACTTGAGCGACTAAAAAATGATCCAATTTGCAGGGAAGATTTAATGTAAAATTCGTTAGTAAGGAAACGGGAATGTAGAGAAATTGGCTTTGTTCTAAAGCACGGGAGGCAAAATTCACTGCAGCTGCAATCGGCGATCATCTTTTCAAAAAATTGGGCCGATTGCGACGCTAAAATAAGTGGCCACAAAATCAGTGTGGCGCATCCGTTTCCCCGCATCGCCGGCCGCCAGTGGGCGCGCAAAGAAATCACTTTGCCTTTGCCTGCGCCTAATTAGGTCAGGGAAATTTCGTTCCAGCGTCGCTTCAGGAAAAAATTTGGGGATGGTATGTTATCGGTGAGCCATTGGCAAAATTTATTTGTCTCCTCGATAATTGACTCATTTTTAATGGTGCTATCCCTCATCTTTGTCAGCAACTGCTCGCTTTTTTCTTTGAATAGCTCATCGAAATCAGTGCCATCGCCCGGCAAAATAGTGTCCTCATCACACTTGAAGTTATATTCGTGCGTGAGTACCTTGCGGGTTAGCCATTTGTTTGCAATATGTGAATATTGAGCGCTGGCGTTGAAAAAAACAACCATGTCTGGCGAGAGGACATTTCTTTTATCTAACTCATCTTTAATAGATTCCATTATGGAAATATGGACATATTGTTTGGGAGAATTTTCACCTATGTACACCCATGTTTTATATTTCTTTGCTTCTTCAATTATGTATTTCATCGTCTCGTTTATCGATTTGATGCTATTGTCTATGAATGTTTCAATTTCGCTCAGTTTGGATTGATTACTGCCACTTTTAATGCACTTTTCGTAATCATCCAGCGCCGTGCCGATTTGTGCTAAGGCCTGGTGACGAATTCCACAACCACTATAGTTTTTTGCAAGTAAAAGTAGTGTCTTGAAATTATTTTGCAAGCTATTAACTTCGATAATTTCATGTAAATTATCTAAAGTTGATAGACGATTAATTGCCGCCATCAGGCTGGCAAATTGAGTATGCTCTTCCCGATCAAAATATTCTAATATTTGCGGAATAAGTTTGTGAAAACATTCCGCTATGCCTTCGATTTCTCCCTTTAGTTTTTCAATCTGCTCCGACCTTTCGAATTCAGTTGCTTTGGGCAGGGACGCGATATAGCCTTGCACGATTTCCCATTTTTTAAGCAGGGCGGACCAACTTTTATCAACGTAATCGCATTCTCCAGGTGCAATGCCTCTTAGGTCATTTAAAACGGTAAGTTCCTCGCAAAGATGATTCAGCTCATCGCTGCCCACTATGCCATCGATGGAAAATAACTTTTCGATGTCCCTCTTCATCAGTTCAAATCGAAATTCCACGCAGGCATCGCGCGTACCATCATAGGCAAAGTATTCGTGACTTCCGAAAGCCACTGAGAAATGATTAAGCGCAACGGCAATCGCCATCGCAATGAGAACGGTGCCAATTAAACTGCCGAAGAAGGCCAGAGTAGCAAATCCGCCACTGCCTGTTAGCACAAGCGTGCAACCGATACATTTAAGACCATTCACTAGGCCTATCGCAAGTGACCATATGATGACCCAAAGAGACTTGCCTAGAATTGAATCCTCAACGACGGGTCTTATTATCCCTCCATCGTACTCGGCAAGATGCACTATATTGCTTGTCATGGAAAATTTCTTATCCATCCTTGATTTTAAGAAATCAGGTACGCTGCTTTGCGCAGCAATTTCCGGTATTTCATCGCTCATCGCTTCCGTAGTTTAGTGATACTTTGCGAATTTGCAAGGAAAAAATTACTCCTTAATGACGAATCGCAACTAATATTTCGGCCGGGGCCCAGGCCGAGAAGCAAAAAGAATTTATGCGAAAACCGAGTAAATTGCGAAGTGCTCAAAAATTTTGTGTAATGCCTTGATTTTCATTGACTTGTCGCCGATATTGTGCTAGGCCGTTTGCCATGGACACAGCTCCCAGCAATATGAAAAATAAGCTCATCGCCCTCGCCTATGACGTGGCGCGGTGCAAATTGCCTCTGAAAAAAGAGTGGAATTCTATCGCCGCAGAGGAAATTTCCTGCCGCGGACGCAATGGGTGGCGACGGAGGCATTCTAAGGCGCGTTGCCATAGAGTGAATTTAATTTTGATATATTTGTGGCTCTACAAAAATTTAGCCGTATGCCCGCATTGCCGGCGGACTCGCTCGGTTTGGCCATTGGAGAATGCTCCATCACATTCCTGGGGCAGCATGGCGCGGCGGTCATCGGAAAAAGTTTCGCTGAGCTCGCAGAATGCCGCGGCGTTGCCGCCGGGGAAAAATTCGCTGAATTTACGGATCGATTCCTGGCGATCACCCTGGAAAATTGCGCCAAATCCATGGCCCGGCAAAGGGATGCTTGCCGCGGCAAATTTGCGGCGGAATGGACCGAAAACAGTTGCAATTTTTTCTGCAAGTGGGCCACCGATTCCATGCAGTACCCGCCGGCCGGCGGACTCGCCGACGTAGCGTTGCGATTTGGCGGTGCGAAAGTTTTCCATTGCATTCCGCTGGAGAGTGCTATTGTCAAATGGCATGGGGCAATTTGTAGAATTTTTAAAAAATTTCATCGCATTTCCAAGCATTTCTTCCGATCCATCCATGAAAAAATCCATGGAAGAGACGGCCGAATTTCTCAGTGTGGCACTGGGCAAAATGGGCTTGGCGGTGAAAAAAATTGTCCCATCCGAGGAAATGTCCCCCATTGTTTTTGCCTCGCGAACCGTTTCCGACGGAAAGGCATCTATTTTGCTCTACGGGCACTATGACGTGCAGCCCTGCGAGCCATTGGAGCAATGGGAGAGTGATCCCTTCCGATTGACAGTGAAAAATGGAGTGCTGTTTGGCCGCGGCGTTGCCGACGATAAGGGTCCATTGGCGGCCATGCTTTTTGGCCTGGCCGATGCGTGGGAAGTGCTAAGAAATTTCCCTGTCAATGTCCACATCGCCGTTGAGGGCGAAGAGGAGGTGGGCAGTCCAAATTTTGCGGCATTTCTGGCAAACCATGCCGGAGATCTGTCCATTGATGCGGCGATCATTGCCGATACCGGCGGTTTGTCCCATTCCATGCCCACGCTAACGACCGCCCTCCGCAGCGTCATTGAATTTGACATTTCCCTTCGCACGTGCCAGCGGGATTTGCACTCGGGCTTTGGAGGCTGTCTGCCCAATGCGATCCATGAATTGGTTCGACTGTGTTCGCAGCTGCATGGCGCCGATGGCGCCGTGGCCGTGGACGGATTCTACGACGGCATGGCGGAACCGGCGGAGGCGGAGCTGTCAACATTTCGCTTCCTTGAAGGGGAAAAGTTTCCTTTTTTGGAGACATTTGGCATTGCTTCTGCGGACAATCCATTTCCGAATTTGCCAATTCGCAGCGTGCATGCGCTCCGCCCATCCCTTGAAATTAATGGCATTGGCGGGGGACATCAGGGTGCGGGATGCAAAACGATCATTCCCTGCGTGGCCATGGCGAAGATGACCGCGCGGGTAGTGGCTGGGCAAAGTCCGGCGAAAATGGCGGAGCAGGTGTGTGAATTTTTGAGGCGCAATCGTTCAAGCCATGCCGAGCTCACCGTTGGTGCGGCGATTCACGGGCATCCGTACGGCATTGACTTTTCCTGCACATCGCCGCGATTTTCCCACCTATTCCGCGCCATGGAAGTGGCGCTGGGCAGTGCCTTTGCCTCCGAACCACGGCATTTGCGCGAGGGAGGCAGCATCGGCGTTGTTAGTGCATTGAAGGATATTATTGGCGCCGATTCCATACTCGTCGGCATTGTTCCTCCCGATGCGCAAATCCACGGTCCCAATGAGCACATTCCCCTTGAAATTCTCGCTGCCGGCCGCCGGGCGTTTCGGCAATTTTTTCTGAGCTTGTGCAATGATTGACTGCACATTTGGTAGCTCGCATAGGAATTCATTCACTTGGAGGCGGAGATTTGTGACCCCTTGGATTTCCCTGCATAATCTTTGTGAAAATCCCGATCGCATCTATTAGATAGAAATTAGAAGGAATGAGTGGGCCCGGCAAAGCCGGGCTTTTAAATAGCGCCGCCGCTTCGCGGCGGCGCTAACTAATTCCGGTTATATTGTATTAAAATCCGGTCACATTTTTTAAAAGCAGCATTTTACGTTGAGTTAATTTTTTAATTTAATTCCAATTGAACTTATTTTTTTCGAAAATGGCATTTTATATGGAATTAATTTTCCAATTTTGCCCCGCAATGATTTTTGCGGCCCGGAAAAATTTTTCGCCAAAAACTTTTCGAAAGGTTTGCGATTCGCGCAAATTTTGGTTGTACCCCACTTATCTGCGACTACTCACGCGTACATTTTCACACATTTGGGGTTTTTTACAAGAAAAAAACAAATAAAAGCTAAAAAACTTGCATGGCAGGTTCCGCTCCTTTAGCACAGCCCCATGAAGCAGCGAGGAATCTTGCGGGAAGGAGTGATTTGCGGGAAATCTCTCCACACGGGAAAAAATGTGACGCTCTGCCTTAAACCCCTGCCACCGTGCAGTGGAATTATTTTTCGGCGGACTGATTTGGCAAATTGCCCGGAGTTGCGGCCGGACATCGAAACCGTCGGAGATCTCGTTCGATGCACCACCATTGTCCGCGACGACATTGAAATTCACACGGTGGAGCATCTCCTGGGTGCCATCAACGGCTTGGGCATTGACAATATTCTAATTGAAATCGACGGCGACGAGCCCCCCATTTTGGATGGATCGGCAAAGTGCTTTACCAACCTGCTGAGGGAGGCTCAGATCGTTGAGTACGAAGATGACCGTGAGTGCTTTGCCCTTGAGCATCCCGTCTGCATCAGCGAGGGGAATCGTTCCATCATCGCAATTCCCTACGATGGGCTAAAAATCACCTGCACGTCCACCGACGACCATGGCATTCATACCCAGCACCTTGCCATTGATATCAGCGAGAAAAATTTTTCCGACGAAATTGCGTCGGCACGGACATTTGCCCTCTACGAGGACGTTGAGCCGCTTTTGCGCATGGGAAAAATTCAGGGTGGAAGCTTAGATTCCGCCATCATTTTAAAGGGAAATCAAATTATTGCCAAGGAGCCGCTGCGCTTCCGGGACGAGATGGTCCGCCATAAAATTTTGGACATTCTAGGCGACATCACATTGCTGGGAAAGCCCCTCAACGCCCACATCATTGCCGTGCGTCCTGGCCATGCACTCAATGCAAAGCTCACGCGGGAGCTTCGGAAGCAGATGCACTTTGCGAAAATGAGCCAAATAAAACGGGAGCCCTGCGCCATGGTAAGCGGACAGGATTCGGGACTGGACATTCGCCACATTATCAAACTCATTCCGCACCGATATCCATTTTTGCTCATCGATCGCATCTTAAAAATCAATGAAAATGAGCTCATTGCCCTGAAAAATGTGACCATCAATGAGCCCCATTTCCAGGGGCATTTTCCCGAGCATCCTGTCATGCCGGGAGTTTTGCAAATTGAGGCCATGGCGCAGGCCGCCGGAATTCTCATGCTCCATCGGGCGAACCTTGCCGGAAAACTTGCCTACTTCATGAGTTGCGACCGCGTTAAATTTCGCCGCATCGTCGAACCTGGCGATCAGCTGCAGATCGAGATTAAGCTATTGAAACATCGCGGAAAGAAAATTGGAATCGCCGAGGGCATTTGCCGCGTTGGCAAAAATATTGCATCGACGGCCGAACTCATGTTCACCATTGCCGATGACCATGGCGAGGAATAGCACCCATCACTCACTGTCCGTTTTGTTCCACGTAAGTTTGTAAAAACGGGGAGTGCCTTGCGCATTTTGCAAATGGTCAAATTCCCATATTTTTATCGCACTCTTGGGAGCATTTCGATATGCATTGTGCCAGTTGGGCCAATTCAGAACTTTGTTTAATTGCCTCTTTTACCATAGATAGCATATTTTTATTATTAAAAATGTTTATTGCTGTTTTTAGAGGTAATAATTTGAAAATTTCTTTCATTTTATCGGACAACTCCTCCTTTTGAATCCACATGCACGATATGGCAATTGATGCATAGAGTGCATCAGTATTTTCTAGAAAGTATATTATTATCTTTGCATCCATTTTACTATGGAATAGGCGCCCCACGTATCCGGGGTTAATTTCTTTCAAAATATTTAATATGCATATTTCCCCTTTGAAATCCCAAGTTAAATGCAAAACATCTATTATGGAATCTATGGATGCTTCATTCCCCCAAATGCCATCAGTTAAAGCCAGAGCTGCTATTTCCCATTGTTTTGGTTTCGCACAATGCTGGTACAGTCTCGCTACAATCATTGCCAGGCGAGGAATCATTGTTTGCTGCTTTAAAGCGATCAAAGTAAAATACATATCAATATCGTCATGGAACGGAAAAATAGCATTTACATATTCTGTATCAATGGTCTGACGCTCTGATGGATCGCGTGGCTCTACGTTTATTGACGCAGGTTGATCTTTTTTTTCATCATGTGGTTTTTTAGAAATTGGTCTTGTTGACATGGAAATTTCTCCCGGTTGCACTCCGCGCCTAGGAAAAGTTTTTGCCGCTGTCAACAGCTAAAAATGCATTTTGTGAAAAATTTGTGAAATTTACGACGGGGAAACATTTATTCCCGCATTTTCATATTTTCAGCGAACTCAATGCCAGGCAAACTGCTTCTGCTAATTCAAATTCTGCGTTGGGAGGAGTTTCGGCGTCCTCTGAATTCCTACTCGCTTCCCGTAGAATTTCTGCAAATGCTACTTTGCTAGGGCGAGGTGCATCGGATTCCAGGATGCGGACTATGAAATCTGGACCCATTTTTATTAAAATTTTTGACACATTTCTTATTCCGCCCGATGATCTGATTACCTCTAAAATTTCCAAACTACGAGTAAATGGCAAGATGCTGAGAATTACTGTCAAGATCAATCCTTTTTCTAAATCGCAAATTTTGCAAAAAATGACCGCTGCGAGTTGATTATCCATCATTGTGAAAATCCACACTATTTCCTTATGCGAAAGTTGAAGTGCAATCACTTTCATGACATTCACTATTTCTTTCCCATTGGCATCAAAATCCGCCATTGCGGATAAGACGCCGGGCATGGCGCTCGAGGGGATTTGCAGTAAAACTCTCTCTAAAATCTTGGAGTTCATTTCAAATTGTGCCGTTTGATCATCTATCCTGCATAGGACCTTTGCGGCAACGTCCGAATTCAGATATGAAAAAATTTTTCCTGCAACGCCGTTCTCCGCTAGCCAATCCATTGCTGCGAAAATTTTTACCACCTTATCTGCTGGGTGAGCGGCCAATGCATTCAAAAAGCCCGCTGCGTTCCGCTGGTCCTCTCCTAGAAGCAATTGCTCGAAGTAAAATGCTGCATGGTGCGGATCCATTGGTCCCAAAAATCTTAGCGAAATTTTGATGTCCAGCGTCAGTAGGATTGTAAACATTAATTTGAAGGCAGATGGGGATACGTATTTAATGATGATCACCGCCCTAGCGAAATGTTCAGTAAAGTATTTTTGTGAAAAAAGCTCCACTGCGATGAAGCAATTTTTATCCACTAGGGCATTGATAATTTTTGCCAATTCCACTGGGCCCCAATCAAGCATATTCAGTAAAATTTTTCCGGCGAGTTGTTGCTTATTTCCATTGTGTAGTTGGCACAGAACCATCGTTATTTTTTGAGAATTTGCCATGGAAAAAATGTACTTTATGAATTCATCACTCATTGACTCTAAAATTCGCGCTAATTTTTTCAGGTCTATATTTGCCATTTCGAAAATGGCGTTGATTAGAAATTTTCGATCAATGAATCCGTCTTCCGAAAGAATGTGCAAAACAATTCCAATGGGCACTGTGTTTTTTGAGAAGACTATTGCTGCAGCGTTATAATTTTTCGGATCATTCCGCACTATCGTTGAAATTTGTACGCGCGTGGTCTCAATTAGGCCTATGTCGGGAAAAAGAAATAGATAAGGCGGGTTGTCGCCTGAGGGCGACGCAGTGGGCATTTCCAATGCAGGCACCACCGATTCGCCCTGCAAATGAGGTGACTTGAAAGCTTTCAGAAGTATTTGAATATCCGCTACGTATTTTCCCAAAAAAGGTTCGCCGAGGATTTCCTGGCATCGGCCCTGATCCATTTGCGCTAGAAAATTTGCCACACGCATAGTTGACTCCGGACACATATGCGCCAGGAGTAAAGCGGCAGCGTTAATGGACACTTTGGCTAAAAGTATTTCTCCGGAGTTAGGGCTAATTTGCCGCATGAGCATTTTCTTGCCATGGGGGGATATTTGCAACATAAGCGATTCCACATATGTCGATCCATTCAGAGATATCACCGTCAGTAGAATTTCCTCAAATGCACTGGTGTCACTTATCAAAAATTCAAATATGTTCCTTGCTTTTCTAAAATTCTCGGAAGTTGATGTCAGTATTTTCGATAAAATCTCCCCTGCCGTTTTCGCACTTCTGGCATTGCACAGCCATAGGAAAACTTTTGTCCCAAATAGAGAATTTGCATCTAATAAAATTTCTGTGATGGATTGGATATCCATATCCTGGAAGAATTTTTCCACGCTTTTGAATTGCATAATTTCAAAGACTTCTGCCGTAATAGCGTGGGGAAGCACTGCAAAAATCCTTTTCCCCGATTCAAAATCCACCTCTTCTAGCGTTTCAGCCGCCCCCATTGCGTCATCGGAGAGACACATTTTTTCCACGATTTTGGCCGTAGTTCGAATTGCTTCATCCGATTGTGGATCGGATAGATTTTCTAAAATTTGCGCCCGTCCGCTTTCGTGCGCCAATAAATTGACCGGTTTCAACTTTGATGATATTACTTCCAAAGGTGGTGCTTCGATATGCGGAATTTCCAAAGATGCTATCTCAGTATGCGGAATTTCTGGGGAATTGAGTGATTGCTCCGATAGTACCTCCATGTCGAAAGCAAATCTTTCAAAATTTGACAATTCGAAGGGTGCATATTCCTCAAATTCGGTACCCAGTACACTGGGCATTTCCTCCTGCGAAGTGCGATCGGATTGGCCATCGCTTTTCTCATTTTGCGATGGAGCAATGGTGCAGTAATTTGTGGTAAATTCTCCATTGGACATAGTAATTTTCCCCCATCAACTAGCGTTTTTTTCGTATTAGCAGCGTTACCAATTCGGGCTTCTCGATGGCAAGTTTTTTTCTCCATTCGGGTATTGCCGCTAGAAAGTCTGTAGATATTTCTTTACTATAGTTTGTCTTACAGAATTTAATGATATCGATAATGAATTTTGAATCCATTGCCGCGGAGATTTTTTCCGTTATTGCGCATTTTTTCTGTAGAAACAGCTTTCGAAAAACGGCTATTGTAATTTCAAAAGCAGCGGCTTTCAAAATTTTTGCCACGCATTTCTCTCCACCTAAAGACACCATCGTTTCTAAAATTTTCAAATTAAATTCTATGCACATTATCTTAAAAATTTCCATTGCGATCAATTGTTTTTCGAAAGTGCACATCCAGCAAAAAATTAATGCCACAGATTCGCAATTCATTGTTCTTATAAGCCATGCGATCCTAATGTTTGACGATCGAAGCATGATTATTTCCATAATTTCCGCTACTTTTCTGTGCTCATTATTTTCTATGCTGGAAGGAAAAGTGACCAGTGTGAGCAAAATATTGGCCATGACATTTAACGGAATTCTCATTAGGATATCGATAAAAGTTTCAGACTGTACTATGGGTGAAGGCATTTGGTCGACGATCTGGCTCAGGATCGATGCGGCCGTAATCAACTGCATATTTGAAAAAATTTTCACTGCACTTTGATTTACATCCTTCCAATTCATTGCCAAGAAAATTTTTACTACCACATCCAGATGACCTTGGGCCATTGCTCCCAGAGTGTTTGCTGCGTTTTTTTGCTCCGGCCCAAAACATAGTTGCTCAAAGAGAAGTGCAACACGATACGGCTCTATCGCCACTAAAAAATTTATTGAAGTTTGAAAGTTCAGAGTCAATAGAATTGGCAGGATTAATTTGGAGACATCGAAGGACACATGTTTAAAGATTTCCACTGCCTTATCGGGGTACGCTGTAAAGCATTTTTGCGAAAAAAGATTCACTATGACTGACAGATTTGCTTTCACTAAGGCATTGATAATTTTTGCCAAATCTTCCGAGCTTTGATCGAGCATTTCTTCTAAAAATTGACAGGCAAGCTGCTTGTTTTTTCCCAGGTACACTTGCCTCAGGATTATCACTATTTCCTCAGAATTTGCCATGGCGAGAATCTGCTTTCTTAACTCTACGCCCATCGCAATCAGAATTAATGCCAATCGCTCCGCCGATATACGTGTAATTGAGTGGAGGATGTTGGTTCGCATTTGCGGGTCAAAGTCTCTATTTTGTTCAAAAAAAATCACAACCGCTCCGATTGATACTTTTTCATCGAGCAAAATGTTTGTCACATCGGGGGTATTGGGTGGATCGCTCTGCGTGGCCGCAATTTGATTGCGCGTTTTTCTGGGCGCCGGAGGTGTTGCAGTGCTTCGCGATATTTTTTCGGCATTAATCTTTGCCATCGATTGCTCCTGCGAAATTTTAGCATTTATGGCGCTTTGGATGTCCGCTGCACATTTTTCCAAAGGCGGTTTGCTGAGAATTTCTTGTAGCCTAAGTGGTTCCATTGGCTGCAGGAGAGTTGCTATGCGCTCCAGCAATTTCAACGTGTATGATGATGGCCATGCCAGAAATGATGCGGTGATGCTGGGGCTCATTTCCCCTAAAAGCCTTCTGCCGATTGACACATCGATTTTCTGCAGTAATGGCTTTTTGTCGTAGAATGCCAGTTGCGATAGAATTTCTTCTACTTTGCTCTGCTCCTTTAGCTCCAACATTTCCTGCAAAATTTGTCCCATCGCACCGATGCCGATGCCGTTTTCAAACACTGCTAAATGCGAAAAGATACCCATTGCTTTTCTTGGATTTTTTTCATTAATTGAATACAGCATGTCCAATAGAATTTTTGTCGCCACCTTCACATTATTGGTCGCGCACATCCACATGAAAATTCTTGCTCCAAATGTCCAATCTGTCTGCAGCAAAATTTGCGCAATGGTTGGGGGTTCCATTTTTTCAAAAAATTTTTCTGCACTTTCTAAGTGCATATTTCCGAGAATTTTTATACTAGTTTCATAGTCCACCATTGCGAGAATTTCATTTCCCAATTTGAAATCAATTGTTTCAATGATTGTTGCCGCTTCCCTATACCCATCTAAAAAACATATATCCTCAAAAATTTGAGTCACATTGGCAAATATATTTTTCGACGATTCTTGATCTTCGGATGTCATCTTTTCCAATAATTCAAAAATTGCATTTTGTTTCTTTTGAATTATCAATTGATTGAGTGAATAGATCAACTTCGGTGAAAATTCATCGGATGATAGTTCGCTGCCCGGTAGCGATTTGGGCTCTGGGGGTGGCCCGCCTTCATAGAAAAGCGAGTGACATTTTTGTCGATTTTTCCCCAAAAAAATGATGTGTGTTGGAGATGATGTTTTTGCTGGCGAATTCGACCTTTGGGTGGGGGCAGGTGGATTATTTTTCTGACCATTTAGTAATTTAAACATGGCTATTTCCTCCAGATTATGGGTCGCGACATAGGGCAAATTTTCAAATTGTCAACCCCTAAATGAGCCAATCTGAAAAATCACACAAATTTTTGCTATTTCGGAGCCGCGGCCGTGCCGATGAATGGAAATTTTTTTGGCATTCTATTTTATCACGGATGAGTCCTTGGTTGGGAATCGGGAGATGCTATTTCGAAATTCCATCCATTTTTTTCAGAATCCAATGTCTACAACATTGCATCACGCGCTTTTATCTCGTCCATTGCAGTGCGAATCTTTGCCTTATCGCCCTCCTCTAGGCGTTTGTTTTCCAGGATCGATTCGTCCATCAAAGTAATCCATGCCGCAGAAGCATAGAGGCTATGCTTACACATTAATAGTATAATGTTTACTTTGAATGCATCTGCAAAGGTGTGTAAAATTTCCATCTTATTGGCACGCTGCGCCAGAAAATGCAAAAGCACCAGCATCCGAGGATGGCATAGCTCATTTGCGTACATTTCTTTTATAATTATCACTGCAAATCGTACGGATAGAGCAGTTAAAATTCTCATTGCCATTTCTTGTTCTATCACCGTGGCTAGAATCTTCGCCACAAATTGGGTGCCACTGGCTTCGAATTTGCGCATGATGTTGAAAACGCTAATTGCATTTTCCTGCGAAAATTGGTTAAAAAATTTTAAAGTTTTCACCATTTCCTCTCCTTCTTCTAAGGCGAGCAGCACATTTCCCATCATTTTCGCATTCATTCTTGTGAAAAGCTCCATTGCGACTTTATGCCGATTAAGTGCTAGAATTTCTTGCAAAATGCTATTTACCATTGCTTTTGAATCCAACATTTTCAGAATAGCTATCACATTATTTGCGTCGGGTGAAAGTGCCATTTCTGCGAAAATAAGTGCCGCCTTTTTTACGTCAATTAATTTTACAATCTCCACCACACTTGTTTTATATCCACAGGTACACATTGCCGATAAAAGTGAATTGCCAGCTTGAGGAGTTACCTCATAGAGAATATTTATACGGAATTGGAGTGGCATTTTCTCTAAAATAGTTACCCCATACCATATGGGCATCATTTGCGTTAGCATTAACGCCGCGTTGTGCACGTCCATTTCTACTAAAATTTTTATCGTGTTTTCCGTCTCTATTTCCTGGAAATTCTTTCCAAAGAATTGCATTTGTTTGCCACCGCATAGGTTACATAGGATTCCCGATACCCTGGGGGGTTGCATTTTTAATAGAATTTTTGCCTGGTCCGCATGAGTCAAAAACGACAAAAATTTTACGTCGCAATCCACGGATACTCGCTCCAATAGATACACTATTTTTCCTAAATTTTCATCGATTTTCACATGATTAAAAATTTCCCTTACAAATTCGAGATTCGTGCGGGGTAGGGCAATTAAGGCATTAGTCGCTAGGACACAAATTTTTACATCTTCGGCATTTCCCAAAGCATTTAGCATCCAGGTCACTATGGCCTCTGGGATTTGCTCGGCGTTTTCTGGAATTTTTTCAATGCACACTTTTGCCAAGATTTGCATCCCAATTTTACTCTCCCGCATCAGTTGATTCACTATTTCGATGGGATTTGCCGATTGAAAGTTAAGTTTTTCCAGTGTTTCGGCATAGAGAGAGTTGAATTTTCTCTCATTGGCGTAGATCTGTGGCTGCCGGAAAGGCGTATGGGACGATGATGGACATTCGGCCCCTTCTCGCTGCTTCCTCAGAGAAATGGGCGGTTGATCAATCAAGAATGCTGGGCGGATAGCATACTCGTAAGGCATTCCCCATCCGTTTGCAGCGATTGGCGGAAAAGCTAAGAGCGGTAGATGTTGCCCGGGCGGATTTTGCATCGATTTACCGTTAAATCGATAGGGATGCAGCGGCAGTGGATGGGACGGAAATTGGCGATTGGCTTGGAGATTTCTTAGCTGCGCCTCTGGCGAAGGGAACAGTCGATTGATCGCGCGAGGAGGGTTGCTGGCAGAGGATTCCCTATGCGAATTCAATAATTGGCGGAGGAGCGGCGGACGGAGGGCATTGCTCTGTCCGTTTGCGTTCAATGCATCTTGCCGCGAAAGAGGCGAAAATTCCGAATTTTGCGCCGATTCATTGCTAGATTGATTGAGATGTCGCGTCGTTGAGTCTGTGGATTCAGGTGGATTGGGAAGCAATGTCGTCGTTGATGGGCATTCGGGTTCTTTGGGCTGCTTTTCCTGAAAAATGGGTAATTGATCAATCGAGAAGGTTGTCGAGGCACTAGGTTGGGGAAAATTTTCCATTTCGGTTTCCTCACATGAATCTTCAAGGTAGGAACCATATTCGGAATCCCACATACCTTGCGGCGAAAGAACCGAAAATCCCAAATATTGCTTCAATACCTTCAATTCGGCTGCATATCGCTCGGACGAATTTTGCACCGATTCATCGCTAGATTGATTGAAATACTGCGTCGTCGGAGGGTCTGCGAACATGGGGAAAGGGCGCATTTCCAATGAGATGCGTTGCTGTTGCTCGAATGAGTTCCACATTTGGCTGCCGTTTGCGGCTGAATTATTTCCCCAATTACTCGTTACATTTAGCATAAATGCTTTCTCCAGGTTATATACTTTTTTCAGGCTATGGGCTGCGGCATGGGGAAAATTTTCAAATTGTCAATTCCTTGATGAGATAATTTGCGGTAAATTTTAAATTATACATTACACAACATTGTATTACTCTGTTTTATCTTTTCCATTCAATGATCTTGTTCATTTTGCCGCGAATTGTTACCTCATAGTTATTTAGGCGTTTTTTTCTCAAGATCGATTCATTCTTTAAAGCAATTATTGCCGCAGAGATATACATTTCCTTCTTACACATTAATACTACAATATCCACTAAGAATTTAATGGTCATGATAGATAATATTCTCGCCCACATGTCACATTGCGTCAGCGAGGGCAAAATTTCCAGTACCCGAAACTGATATCGCTTATTTGCATACATTAATTTTATAATTTCTGCTGTGGAGTTTGCGTACAGAGCAGCTAAAATTTTCGTTGCCATGTCCTGTTCCATCACCGTGGCTAAAATTTTCGCTGCGAGTTGATTGCCCATGGCATTAAAAACACTAATTGCATTTTCCAGCGGAAGCAGGGGGAAAATTTTTAAAATTTCCGCCGGGTTACTCTGCGCTTCCTGCGCTTTTTCTATGACGAACAGCACATTTTCCATCATTTGCGAATCCATTTTTACGAAAATTTTCATTGCGGCTTCACGCCGATTAAGTGCTAAAATTTTTTGTACAATGTTTACTATTACTTCGGGATCTAACATTTTTAGAGTAATTATCGCATTCTTTACATTCCTTGAAAGTACCATTTCTGCAAAAATAAGTGCCACCTTTTCTATGTCCATTAACTTTATAATTGCCACCGCACCTGTTTCTCGTCCACAGATACGCATCTGCGATAGAAGTGCTCCGACGACTTGAATATCTGTCGCCGCGAGAATGTTTGCCGCTTCCTTTGCGCGGGATTGGAATGGCATTTCCGCTAAAATAATTGCCGCATATCGCGTTTTCATTGAGGATATCATTCGCCTTAGAATTATTTCCACGATGCTATTGTCCATTTCCGATAAAATTTTCACCGCATTTCCCGCCCCTACCGCCTTAGAATTATTTCCAATGAATTGCATTTGATCATCTTCGCATATCGCACATAGGATTCCTGATGCTTTGATGGGATTCATTTGCACGAGAAATCTTGCCTGGGTTGCATAGGGCAAAATTGACAAAAATTTTACGTCACAACTCGCGGATATATACGCCAATAAACGCAATACTCTTTCCAAATTTTCGTCGATTTTCATATGGACAAAAATTTCCGCTATAAATTTGGGGTCTGTGTCGGATAGGGCTTCCATGGGATTGAGTACTGCGATAAAATTTTCAAAATCTTCGACAGGCTTCGAAGCCTCCAGGATGAAGGCCGCCATGGCCTCTGGGATTTGCTTGGCGCTTACTAAATTTTTTTCATTGTACGCCTTCGCCAAGATTTGCACCCCAATTTTCCCCTTCCGTATCAGTGGATCTACTATTTCGATGGCGACTGCCGATTGGGAGTTAAATTTTTCCAGTGTTTCGGCATAGAGAGTGTTGAATTTTTCCTCATCGGTGAGGGGACGCGGATGGGACGAGCATTTGGCCGTAGAGCGTTCTCTTAGCCGTTCCACCGGCGAAAGGGACTTGAACTGGCAAGAAGGGCCGTGGCCGCTGGCAGGAGATTCCCCATCCGGCTTCGATGTATCTTGCTGCAAGGAAGGCAAAAATTTCGAATGTTGCCCGGACGAATTTTGCGCCGATTCATTGCTAGGCGAATTGCGAGATTGCGTTGTCGGCGAGTTTGCGGACGCAGGCGTATTGCGCGTCGATGAGCATTCGGCCCATTTTTGTTGGTTCTCCAATGGATCGAGAAAGAAGGTTGAACTGAAATCAGTCTGGCAAGGAATTCCCCATCCGGATTCCACCATATATTTTGGTGCTGGTTCATTGCTGGATCGATAGGAATACTGCGTCATCGTGTACTGATTATTCATTATATTTGACATAAATGCTTTCTCCAGGTTATATACTTTCTTCAGGCTATGGGCTGCAGCATAGGAAAATTTTTCAAATTGTCAATCCGTAAATGAGCTAATTTGCGGCAAATTTTAAATTAGACATAGCTATTTTTCTAAATTATATGCTACGCAACATTGCATTACTCGGGTTTATCTTTTTCACTGATTTCATCATGGGGGCTCTGTAGTCTCAATCGCAATTCGAGTGGGAGCTCTTTGCTCAATTCCGGTCCTTTTATCGCAACAATTATTTTCGCAAAAATATCTAAGTCATGATGGAACATTAATATTACAATTTCCGTTAGGAGTTTGATGCGTATGGAAGCAAACACAATCTGCCCCTTCCTATGTTGCGCCAACGAAGGTAAAATTGCCATCAATCTAGACTGATATGGCTTATTTGCGAACATTAATTTTATAATTTTTATTGCGTGGATTGTGGCCAGAGTAGCTAAAGCTTCCTTTGCAATTTCCTCTTCAATTACCGTGGCTAGAATTTTCGCCGCGAATTGATGGCCCATGGTGTCGAAATTGCATATGGTTGTGAAAACATAAGTTAAATTTTTCTTTGAAAGTAGTTTAAAAATTTCTAAAATTTCCACCAGGTTATCCTGTGTCTTCCGCGCTTTCTGTGCTTCTTCTATGACGAACAGCATATTTCCCATCATTCTCGAATCCATTCCTATGAGAATTTTCATTGCGACTTCATGCAGATTAAGTGCTAAAATTTTTCGCAAAATATTCATTGTTACTTCGAAACCCATTATTCTTAGAATAATCGCCATATTATTTGCATTATTTATAGCTACCATTTCCTTGAAAATAAGTACCATATTTTCTGTGTCCATTAATTTTATAATTTCCACCGCACCTATTGAATATCCGTGGGAACACATCGCCGATAAAAATGCACTACCGGTTTGATAATTTGTATTCATGATAATATTTGCACGGGATTGAAGTGGCATTCCCGCTAAAATAATTGCCGCACATCGCGATCGCGATAAGGCTATAATTTGAACTAGAATTGTTGCCACATCCTGAGTACTCATTTCAAGCAAAACTCTTATCGTATTTTCTATCTCTATTGTATTTGAATTATTTTCGAAATGCTGCGCTTGATTGCTATCGCATAGCATACATAGGATTCCTGATACTCTGCGGGGTTGCATTTGCGATAGAAGTTTTGCCTGGTCCACATGAGTCAAAATTGACAGAAATTTTACGTCGTAATTCGTAGATCCTATTCCCAATAGACGCGCTACTTTTTCCAAATTTTCGTCGATTTTCATAAGGTTAGAAATTTTCGCTACAAATTCGCCATCTATGCAGGATAGACTATCCAGGGCATTGATTGCTAGGGAACAAATTTTTACATCTTCGACATTTTCCAAAGCATTTAGCATCCAGGTCGCTATGGCCTCTGGGATTTGCTCGGCGCTTTTTGAAATTTTTTCATCGCACAACTTCTGCAAAATTCGCGGCCCAATTATACCCTGCCATATCAGTTGATCCACTATTTCGGTGACGGTTGCCGATTGGGAGTTAAGTTTTTCCAGTGTTTCGGAATAGAGATTGTTGAATTTTTTTTCATTGGTGTAGACCTGCGGCTGCCGGAAAGGCATATGGGACGAGGATGGACATTCGGCCCCTTCTCGCTGCTTCCTCAGAGAAATGGGCGGTTGATCAATAATCGAGAAGGCTGGGCGGATAGCACGCTGGTGTGGCATTCCCCATCCGTTTTCAGCGATTGAAGGAAAAGCTGAGGGAGGCGGACGTTGCCCAGACGAATTTTGCGCCGATTCATTGCTAGATTGATTGAGATGTCGCGTCGTTGAGTCTGTGGATTCTGGTGGATTGGGAAGCAATGTCGTCGTTGATGGGCATTCGGGTTCTTTGGGCTGCTTCTCCTGAGAAATGGGTAATTGATCAATCGAGAAGGTTGTCGAGGCACTAGGTTGGAAAAAATTTTCCCTTTCGGGTTCCTCACATGGATCTTCAAGGTAGAAACCATATTCGGGATCCCACATACCTTGCGGCGAAAGAACCGAAAATCTCGAATATTGCTTCAATACCTTCAATTCGGCTGCATATCGCTCGGACGAATTTTTCACCGATTCATCGCTGGGAAAATTGTGAGATTGCGTTGTCGGCGAGTTTGCGGACGCAGGCGTATCGTGCGTCGATGAGCATTCGTCCCATTTTTTCTGGTTCTCCAACGGATCGAGAAGGAAGATTGAATTAAAATCAATCTGGCAAGGAATTCCCCATCCGGATTCCACCATATATTTTGGCGTTGGCTTATTGCTGGGGCCCTCGCCCATAGAGGAATATGAGTTTTGCTTCGGCGGCACAAGTGGTTTCGAAGAGCAATTTGCATTGAATGGTGAAAAATTTTTCTGATCGTTTGATGGATTCAACATGGCTATTTCCATAAGGTTAGGAGCTGCGGCATGGGGGAAATTTTTCAAATTGTCAACCCCTAAATGGTCGGATCTGAAAAATCACACAAATTTTTGCTATTCCAAACTTTGATTTTAGCGGCGTTTAAAATTTTTACCCCCTTGTCACATTTCTTCAGCGCGGGCGCAATTTTCAGCACCCAAGTTTTATATGACTCATCTACGAACATAAATTTTATAATTTCCGTTGCGGATTTTATGGACAGAGCAACTAAAACTTCCATTGCCATTGCTTGATTCATTACTGTGGCTAGAATTAGTGCCGCGAGTGGATTGCCACTGCCTTCGAAATTGCACACGTTTTTGAAAACATGAATTGCATTTTCCAGCGAAAGTAGTTTAAAAATTTCTAAAATTTCCGCTGGATTATCCTGTGTTTCTTGTGCTTTCTGTGCTTTTTCTATGACGAGCAGCATATTCCCCATCATTTTCGAATCCATTTTCACGAAAATTTTCATTGCAACTTCGTGCTGGTTAAGTGATAAAAATTTTTGGAAAATGCTTACTACTACTTCGGGACCAATTATTCTTAGAATAATTATCACATTATTTACTCCATTTGCAAGTACCATTGCTGTGAAAATAAGTGCTACATTTCCTATGTCCATTGATTGAATAATCTCCGCTGCGCCCATTTGATAATCGCCACACATCGCCGATAAAAGTGTTCTGGCGACTTGAATATCCGCCGCCACGAGAATATCTGCCGCTTCCTTTGTGCGGAATAGGAGTGGCATTTCTGCTAAAATAATGACCGCACACTTTAAATGATTTAGGACCATCATTTGCGTTAGAATTAACGCAGCATTATGGGCACCAATTTCCGATAAAACTTTTATCGCATTTTTCATCCCTGCCGACCTCGAATTATTTTCAAAGGATTGCACTGAATTGCCACCGCACAGCTCACATAGGATTTCCGATATTTTGACGGGAGTCATGTGTACCAGAAGTCTTGCTTGGGTCGCAGGAGGCAAAATCAGCAGAAATTTTATGCCACAACTCATGGGTGCAATTGCCAATAAATACGCTACTTTTCCCAAATTTTCGTCAATTTTCATATGGTGAAAAATTCCCTTTACAAAATTGGAATCCATGCGGGATAGGGCTTCCGAGGCTACGATCAATTTTTCAGAATTTTGGATATTATTCAAAGCCTTCAGGATCAAGTTCGCCATGATCTCTGGGATTTTCTTTGCGCTTTCTGAAATTTTTTCAGTGTACGTTTTCGCCAAGATTTGCACTCCAATTTCATTTTGCCATATCAGTTGCCCCACTATTTTTCTGGGGGCTTCCGATTGGGAGTTAAATTTTTCCAGTGTTTCGGCATAGAGAGTGTTGAATTTTTTCTCATTGATGTGGGTTTGCGGTTGGCAAGGCATTCCCCGTTTGAATAATCCCGGATGTTGCCTGAATGAATTCGGCGGCGGCGACAAGTCTGCGGGCTCGGGCGGATGGGACGGCAATGGGCATTTGGACTCTTCCGTCTGCTCCTCCGGCGAATGGGGCAATTGATCGGGTGAGGAGATTTGCTGGAAGGGCTGTTGGCAAGGCATTCCCCATACGGATGTCTCCGTATCGTGTCCAAGCGAATTTGACACCGATTCATCGCTGGGCGAATTGTGAGATTGCGTCGTTGGCGAGTCTGCGGACACAGGCGTATCGTGCGTCGATGAGCATTCGGCCCATTTTTTCTGGTTCTCCAACGGATCGAGAAAGAAGGTTGAATTAAAATCAATCTGGCAAGAAATTCCCCATCCGGATTCCACCATATATTTTGGCGTTGGCTTATTGCTGGGGCCTTCGCCCATAGAGGAATATGAGTTTTGCTTCGGCGGCACAAGTGGTTCCGAAGAGCAATTTGCATTGAATGGTGAAAAATTTTTCTGATCGTTTGATGGGTTCAACATGGCTATTTCCATAAGGTTAGGAGCTTCGGCATGGGGGAAATTTTTCAAATTGTCAACCCCTAAATGAACTAATTTGCGGCTAATTTTAAATTAGACATAGCTATTTTTTTTCTAAAGTATATGCTACGCAACATTACATTACTCGGTTTTATCTTTTTTATTTACTGCATCATGCGCCTTTATCTTGTCCATTTCAATGCGAATCTTTGACTTATAGGGCATTAGGCATTTTTTTTCCAAGATCGATTCGTTTTTCAAAATAATCGTTGCCGCATCATCATATGCTTTATTCTTACATGTTAATAATACAATGTTCACTACAGGTTTGGAGCCGATGATACCTAAAATTTTCGATCCATTGACACATTGCGCCAGCGATGGTAAAATTGCTAGCACCCCAGGTTGATATAGCTGATTTTCGTACATTAATTTTAAAATTTTCGCTGCGGATTTTATGGCCAGAGCAGCTAAAACTTTCGTTGCCATGTCCTGCTTCATCACCGTGGCTAGAATTATTGCTGCGAATTGCTTGCCCCTGCCTTCGAAATTGCACATGGTTTTGAAGACGCTAATTGCATTTTCCTGCGGAAGTTGGTTGAAAATTTTTAAAATTTCTACCGGTTTATTCTGCGCTTTTTCTATGACGAGTAGCATATTTCCCATCATTTTCGAATCCATTACTATGAGCGTTTTCATTGCGACTTCATGCCAATTACGTGTTAAATCTCGAAAAATATTTACCATTACTACGGAATTAATCATTCTTAGAATAACTACCACATTATTTGTACTGTCAAAAAGCGCTATTGCTGCCAAAATAGTTGGCACAATTTTTATGTCCATTGATTCTACAATCTCCGCTGCGCCCGCTGCATATCCATAGATACACATCTGCGATAAAAGTGTTCTGGTGACTTGAAGATCTACCTTCGCGAGAATATCTGCCGCTTCCTTTGCGTGGAGTTGAAGTGGCATTTCAGCAAAAATAATTACCGCATATAGTAATTGATTCATGGACATTATTTGGGTTAGAGTTATTGCCGCGTTATGGATGCCCATTTTTACTAGAACCTCCACCGCATTTTTCGTCCCTACCGCCTTCGGATTATCATGCATTTGATTGCCATCGCATAGCTTACACAGAATTCCCGATGCATTGATGCAATCCATTTGCAATAGAAGTTTTGCCTGGGTCGCAGGGGGCAAAATCGACAAAAGTTTTGCGGCGCGACTCGTAAATATTTCTGCCAATAGATGGGCTACTTTTTGCAAATTTTCGTCAATTTTCATATGGCGAAAAATTTCCCCTACAAATTTGAGATCCGTACTGGATAGGGTTTCCAAGGCATTGATTATTGTGAGTAAATTTTTTACATCTTTTACATTGTCTAAAGCATTTAGTATCCAGGTCGCTATGGCTTCTGGGATTTGCTTGGCGCTTTCTGGAATTTTTTCAGTGTACGCCTTCGCCAAGATTTGCACCCCAATTTTCCCCTTCCGTATCAGTGGATCCACTATTTCGGTGACGGTTGCCGATTTGGAGTTAAGTGTTTCCCGTATTTCGGCATAGAGCATGTCGAAATTTTCCTCATCGGTGCGGATCTGCGGCAGCGGATTGAAAGGCGATGGACGTTTGTCCATAAGAGAATGAAGATCGCTTAGCTGCGCCTTTGGCAAAGCGGACGATTGATTGGGCAAGGAGGGCTGCTGGCAAGGCACTCCCCATCCGGATGTCACTATATCTGATAGAAATTTCGGATATTGCCCGAATAAATTTGACGCCAATTGATGATCAAAAAAGAGAGAGCGTCTTTTTTGCTGTTCTTCTCCTGGATTGAGTGGCTTTTGCTCGGATGAGTTCCACGTTGGGCTACCGTTTGCGGCTGAATAATTTTCCCAGTTTATCATAAATGCCTCCTTCAGGTTACGGGTCGCGGCATAGGAAAATTTTTCAAATTGTCAATCCGTAAATGAGCTAATTTGCGGCTAATTTTAAATTAGACATAGCTATTTTTTCTAAAGTACATGCTACGCAACATTGCATTACTCGGTTTTATTTTTTTCATTTACTGCATCACGCGCTTTTATCTTGTCCATTTCAATGCGAATCTTTGACCTATAGGGCATTAGGCATTTTTTTTCCAAGATCGATTCGCTTTTCAAAGTAATCATTGCCGCAGAATCATATGCCTTATTCTTGCATATTAATAATACAATGCTCACTACGGATTTGACGCCAATGGCGTCTAAAATTTTTACTCCCTTGTCACATTGCATCAGCGATGGTAAAATTATTAGCACCCCAGGCTGATATAGCTGATTTTCGTACATTAATTTTAAAATGTTCGCTGTGGATTCTATGCCCAGAGCAACTAAAACTTCCATTGCCATGCGCTGATTCATTACCTTGGCTAGAAGTACTGCCGCGAATTGATTGCCCCGGATGTTGAATGTGCTCATTGTTTTGAAAACACTAATTGCATTTTCCTGCGGAAGTTGCTTGAAAAATTTTAAAGTCTCCACCATTTCCCCTTCTTCTTCTAAGGCGAGCAGCACATTTACCATCATTTTCGCATTCATTTTTGTGAAAAGTTCCATTGCGACTTCTTGCCGATTAAGTGCTAAAAATTTTTGCAAAATGATTATTATTATTTTGGAATCCATCATTTCTAGAATAAATACCGCATTTTTTATGTTGGGTGAAAGCACCATTGCTGCGAAAATAAGTGCCACCTTTTCTATGTCCATTAATTTCGCAATCTCCGCCGCACCTGTTGCATGTCTACAGACACACATCTGCGATAAAAGTACACTGCCGATTAGAGGATCTATCACTGTGAAAATATCTGCAGCTGATTTGGATGGCATTCCTGCTAAAATAATTGCCGCACATCGCGTTTGCTTAAAATCCACCATTTGCGCTAGAATGTTTGTGGCGTTTTCGGTGTCCATTTCAAATAAAACTTCTATCGCATTTTCCACGCCTACTGCTTTTAAATTATTTCCCGGGAATTGCAATTGATTGCTATCGCATAGCTCACATAGGATTCCCGATGCTTTAGCGGGATCCATTTGTGATAGAAATTTTGTCTGGGTCGCAGGGGGTAAAATCGGCAAAAGTTTTGCGGCGCACTTCACGGATGCAGTTGTCAATAAATACGCTACATTTTCCGAATTTTCGTCGATTTTCATAAGGGCAAAAATTTTCGCTACAAATTCGCCATTTGTGCAGGATAGGCCTGTCAAGGCATTGCTTGCTAGAGAACAAATTTTTACATCTTCGACATTTTTCAATGCATTTAGTATCCAGATCGCTATGGCCTCTGGGATTTGCTCGGCGTTTGCTGAAATGTTTTCAGTGTATGCCTTCTCCAAGATCTGCACCCCAAATTTACTCTCCCGCATCAGTTGATCCACTATTTCGGTGACGATTGCCGATTGGGCGTTAAGTTTTTCCCGTATTTCATCATAGAGAGTGTTGAATTTTTTCTCATCGGTGTGGATCTGGAGCTGGCAAAGAATTTTCCGTCTGAATTTCATCGTATTTTGCTGCGAAAGAGGCGAAAATTGCGGATTTTGCGCCGATTTATCGCTAGATTGGTAGGGAAGCAACGTCAGCGGCAAGTCTGGGGGCTCAGGCAGATCGAACGGCGTCGACGTATGGAATGGCAATGGGTAGTCAGCCCTTTTTGATTGTTGATTGGGCGAGGAGGGCTGCCGGCAAGGCGCTCCCCATCCGGATGCCACTGTATCTGATAGAAATTTCGGATATTGCCCGAATAAATTTGACGCCAATTGATGGTTAAAAAAGAGAGTGCTGCTTTTTTGTGTTTCCAAAAATGAAGTGGGTTGCGGGTCTCTAGGTGAATTTTGCGGGTTCGTTTTCTCGGATGAATTGAGTTGCTTTTGCTCGAGCGGGTAATGCCATTGGCGATCTTGTGTGCTGGGATAATTTCCCCGATTACTTGGTATATTTATCATAAATGCTTCCTCCTGGTTATGGTCGCGGCATGGGGAAAATTTTTCAAATTGTCAATCCATAAATGAGATAATTTGTGGCAAATTTTAAATTAGACATAGCTATTTTTCCTAAAGTATATGCTACGCAATATTGCATTACTCGGTTTTATTTTTTTCATTTACTACATTACATGTTGCTGTATTTCCCATTTCAATGGGAGTTTTTGGCGCGTAGTCACTTGGGAGATTTTCTCTCAATTTCGGTCCTCCCATCGAAGTAATTATTTCAGCAGGAGCATGTAATTCACGCTTATGCATTAATATTACAATTTTTTTTAAAAATTCGATGCCCAGGCGTGCAAACGTATTCGTCCCTTTGGCATCTTGCGCCAGCGAAGGTAAAATCGCTATCACCACAGATCGATATAGCTTATTTGCGTACATTAATTTTATAATTTTTACTGCGGGGTTTATGGCCAGGGCAGCTAAAACTTTCATTACAATTTCTTGTTCAATCACCGTGGCTAGAATTTCCGCCGCGAGTTGATTGCCCATGTCGATGAATTTGGTTTCAGTGTTGAGTTTGGTCATGGTGATGAATTTGGTCATGGTTTTGAAAACATGAATTACATTTTCCTGCGAAAGTAGTTTGAAAATTTCCAAAATTTTCACCGAGTTATCCTGTGCCTTTTTTATGACGAGCAGCATATTTCCCATCATTTCCGAATCCATTTTCACGAAAATTTTCATTGCGACTTCATGCAGGTTAAGTGTTAAAATTTTTTGAAAAATGCTTACTGTTACTTCGGGATCAATCATTCTTAGAATAATTATCACATTATTGGTGCTGTTTGAAAGAACCATTGCTACGGAAATAAGTACCACCTTTTCTATGTCCATTAATTTCGCAATCTCCGCCGCACTTGTTTCATATCCGCAGATACACATCGCCGATAAAAGCGAAATACTGGTTTGAATATCTAACTTCACGAGAGTGTCTGTGCGAAATTGGTGTGGCATTTTTGCTAAAATAATTGCCGCATATCGTATTTGCATTAAAGATATCATATTTACCAGAATGTTTACCGTGTTATCTATACCTATTTCCGATAAAACTCCTATCACATTTTTTATTCTTATGGCCTCCGAATTATGTCCAAAGAACTGCACTGGATTGCCATCGCATAGCTCACATAGAATTCTCGATGCTTTGGCGGGATCCATTGGCGATAGGAATTTTGCCTGGGTCGCAGGAGGCAAAATCGACAGAAGTTTTGCGGCACAATTCACGGATGCAATTGCCAACAAATACTCTACATTTTTCCAATTTTCGTCGATTTTCATAAGGGCAAAAATTTTCGCTACAAATTCGCCATTTGTGCAGGATAGGCCTGTCAATGCAGTACTTGTTGAGGTCTGAATTTTTACATCTTTGTCATTTTTCGAAGTAATCAACATCCAGGCCGCATTCAACATCCAGGCCGCAATGATCTCTGGGATTTTCTCTGCGTTTGGTGAAATTTTTTCAGTGTATGCCTTCTCCAAGATTTGCGCCCCAATTGTACCCTGCCATATTAGTTCCCCCACTATTGTAAATGGGTTTGCCAATTGGGAGTTAAATTTTTTCCGTGTTTCGGCATAGCGCATGTTGAATTTTTCCTCATCGGTGTAGATCTGCGGCTGGTAATGCATTCCCCATCTGGAGTTAGAGATTGACGGAGAAGCAGAGGGGTACAGAGATTGATTTGCTCCTGTGGCTTGCAGGGAAGGAGGCGAAAACTCCGAGCATTGGTTGGACGAATTCGCCGCCGATTGATCACTGGATAGATCAGGATGTAACGTCATCGCCAAGTCTACGGGCTCCGTTAGATTGAACGGCACAAGCGTATAGGGTGGCAATTGGAAGGGTTGTTTCTTCGTAAAAACGGACAATTGATTGGGCGATGGGGGTTGATGAAAGGGCCGCTGGCAATGCATTCCCCATCCGGATTTCGTCGTATCTTGTTCGAGCAGATTGGGTGCCAATTTATCGCTAGGGTCTTTGGGCATAAAGGAGCAGTACTTTTCGTGCCATTTTTTTAATGGAGTGGGTTGCGGGTTTCCAGATGAATTTTGCAGGTCCGTTTTCTCGGATGAATTAAGCTGCTTTTGCTCGAGTGAATTCCGCGTTGGATTAACATTTGCGGGTGAATGATTTCGCCAATTTACCATAGGTGCCTCCTTCAGGTTACGGGCCGTGGCATAGGGAAAATTTCCAAATTGTCAATCTCAAAGTGAACTGATTTTGGGAAATCACACAAAATTTTGCTATTTCAGACTTTGATTTTAGCGGCGTTTAAAATTTTTTCTCCCTTGTCACATTGCTTCAGCGAGGGCGCAATTTTCAGCACCCAAGCTTTATATGATTCATCTGCGTGCATGAATTTTATAATTTTCGTTGCGGATTTTATGGACAGAGCAACTAAAACTTCCATTGCCCTTTCCTGATTCATCGTTGTGGCTAGAATTTCCGCCGTAAATTGATTGCCCCCGCCTTCGAATTTGAGCATGATTTTAAAGACATTAATTGCATTTTTCTGCGAAAGTAGGTTGAAAATTTCTAAAATTTTCGCCGGATTACCTTGCGTTTCCTGTGCTTTTTTTATGAAGAGCAGCATATTTCTCATCATTTCCGAATCCATTTTCACGAAAATTTCCACTGCGGCTCCATGCTGTTTAAGTGCTAAAATTTCTTGCAAAATGTTTACTGTTACTTCGGGACCCATCACTTTTAGAATAAATATCGCATTATTTATGCCGTCTGAAAGCACCATTGCTGCGAAAATAGGTGCCACATTTTTTATGTTCATTAATTTCACAATCTCCACCGCGCTTGCTGCATATCCATAGATACACATCTGCGATAAAAGTGCACTGCCAGCTTGATGATTTGCATTCATGATAATATCTGCACGGGATTGGAGTGGCATTCCCGCTAAAATAATTGCCGCACATCGCATTCGCTTTGAGCGCAGCATTTACATTAGGGTTATTACTGAATTATGAGTGCCCATTTCCAATAAAACTCTTATCGCATTTTCTTTCGCTACCTCATTCGAATTATCTTCCACTTGATCCCCTTCACTTAACATACATAGAATATCTGATATTTTGACGGGAGTCATTTGCATCAGAAGTCTTGCCTGGGTTGCAGGAGGCAAAATCGACAGAAATTTTACGGCGTAATTCATAGGTGCTTCTTCCAATAGATACGTTATTTTTCCCAAATTTTTGATGATTTCCATATGGTTCAAAATTTTCGCCATAAATTTGAAATCCGTGCAGGATAGGCCTTCCAAGGCATTGATTGCTAGGGCCAAAATTTTTGGATCCTTGACATTTTCCAAAGCATTTAGCGTCCAGGTCGCTATGGCCTCTGGGATTTGCTCGGCGCTTTTTGAAATTTCTTCATCGCATAACTTCTGCAAGATTTGCGGCCCAATTATACCCTGCCATATCAGTTGATCCACTATTTCGGTGACGGTTGCCGATTGGGAGTTAAGTTTTTCCAGTGTTACGGCGTAGAACATGTCGAATTTTTTCTTATCGGAGTAGATCTGTGACTGCTGGGCAGGCGGATTGGATGGCGATGGACGTTTGGCCTCTTCTGAGTGTTTCTCCTGAGAAATGAGCAATTGGTCGATCGAAAAGGTTGGACAGGCATCAAGGCAGGGCTCCCATTCGGAGTCCCACATATCTTGTGGTGAGAAAAGCGACGAAAATCCAGAATATTGCCTTAATACCTTTATATATCGGTCGGATGAATTTTGTTGGTCCGTTTTCTCGGATAGATTGAGTTGCTTTTGTTCGGGTGAGTTCCACGTTGGGCTACCGTTTGCGGGTGAATGATTTCGCCAATTTACCATAAGTGCCTCCTTCAGGTTACGGGCCGTGACATAGGAAAAATTTCCAAATTGTCAATCTCAAAATGAACTGATTTGGAAAAATCACACAAAATTTTGCTATTTCGAAGCCGTGGCCGTACCGGTAAATGGAAATGTTTGCTGAAATTTTTTTTGGCATTCTATTTCATCACAGATGAGTCCTTGGTTGAAAATTAGGCGATGCTATCTCGAAATTGGATCCAATTTTTTAGAATTCAATGGCAGCAACGTTGCACGTTCTAGTTTATCTTTTTATTTGCAGCATCATGCGCTTTTATCGCTTTCATTTCAGTGCGAATCATTGGCGCATGGTGCATTAGGCATTTTTGTTGCAAGATCCACGATTTGTGTAAAGTAATTCTTGCTGCAGGAGCATATGAATTATTCTCACACATTAATAGTACAATGTTCACTATGAATTCGGTGCTAATGGCGCGTAAAATTTCCGCCCCTTTGGTACTCTGTGCCAGCAAGGGCGAAATTGTCAGCACCCGTGGCTGATATAGCTCATTTACGAACATTAATTTTATAATTTTTGCTGCGGATGGCGCGGGTAGAGCAATTAAAATTTCCATTGCCCTTTCTTGATTTATCGTCGTGGCTAGAATGTCCGCCGCGAGTTGATTGCCCTCGCCTTCGAATTTGAGCATAATTTTAAAAACACTAATTGCATTTTCCTGCGAAAGTAGACTGAAAATTTCTAAAATTTTCACCGGATTACCCTGCATTTCTTGAGCTTCTTGTGTTTTCTGAGCTTTTTTTATGAAGAGCAGCATATTTCCCATCATTTCCGAATCCATTCCTATGAAAATTTTCACTGCGTCTTCATGCTGATTAAGTGCTAAAATTTTTTGCAAAATGCGTACTATTACTTCAGGACCAATCATTTTTAAAATAACTATCGCACTCTTTGTGTTGGGTAGAGATATCATTTCTATGAAAATAGGTGCCACCTTTTCTATGCTCATCAATTTTATAATCTTCACTGCAATTGTTGCACGTTCATAGGAACACATCCGCGACAAAAATCCACAGGCGATTTTAGAATCTATCATCTCGAGAATTTCTGCCGCTTTCTTTACTTGGGATTGAAGTGTCATTTCCACTAAAATAATTGTCGCACATTGCATTCGTTTCAATGATGCCATTTGCGTTAGAATTATTACAGCGTTGCGGGTGTCAATTTCCAGTAGAACTCCCGCCGCATTTTTCGTTCCTGCCGCCTTCGAATTATCTCCAAAGAATTGCATTTGATCATCTTCGCATAGCTTACAGAGGATTTTCGATGCATTGATTGGATCCATTTGCAATAGGAGTTTTGCCTGGGTCGCATAAGCCAAAATCGGCAGAAGTTTTATGACGCAATCCATAGGTGATTCTTCCAATAGATACGCTACTTTTTCCAAATTTTCGATGATTTTCATATGGTTCAAAATTTCCGCCACAAATTTGGGATCCGTGTGGGATAGGGCATTCAAGGCATTGGTTGCTGAGTCCTGAATTTTTACATTTCTGGCATTTTTAGAAGTAGTCAGCATCCAGGCCGCATTCAGCATCCAGGCCGCAATGATCTCTGGGATTTTCTCTGCATTTGGTAAAATTTTTTCAGTGGATACCTTCTCCAAGATTCGCATCCCCCTTGTACCCTGCCCTATCAGTTCGCCCACTATTGAGAATGGGTTTGCCGATTGGGAGTTGAGTTTTTCCTGTGTTTCGGCATAGAGCATGTCAAATTTTTCCTCATCGGTGCGGATCTGTAGCGGCGGATTGGGTGGCGATGATGGACATTTGGCCATAAAAGAATGGAGATCGCGTAGCTGCAAGAACAATTGATTGAGCGAGGGGGGTTGCCGGAAGGGTTGCTGGCAAGGCGTTTCCCGTTCGGAGTTAATGATTGGCGAGGGAATCAAAAATTCCGGATAGGACCCGAGCGAAGTTGCCGACCGTTGACAGTTAAAAAAGAAAGTGCTGTTTTTTTGTGCATTTTTTGGTGAAGTGGGTTGCAGGTTTTCAGATGAATTTTGCGGGTCCATTCGCTCGAATAAAGCGCATGATGATTGCTCGAGCGGATACGGCCCTTGCTTATCATTTGGGTGTGAATAATTTCTCAAATTTAACATAAATGCCTCCTTCAGGTTACGGGTCGCGGCATAGGAAAATTTTCCAAATTGTCAATCCGTAAGTGAGCTAATTTGCGGCAAATTTTAAAATATATATTACGCAATATTGTATTACTCGATTTTATCTTTTTCATTGGTTGCATTGCGGGAGCTCTGTATTCTCCATTGCAATTCGAGTGGGAGATTTTCTTTCAATTTCGGTCCTCCCAGCTCAATAATTGGTCCCATAAAAGCATCCAATTTATTCTTGAACATTAGTATTACAATGCTCGTTAAGAGTGTGATGCGTATGGAAGCAAACGTAAGCTTCCCTTTGTCGTGTTGCGCTAACGAAGGTAAAATTGCCATCAATCCAGACTGATATGACTTATTTGCGAACATTAATTTTATAATTTCTATTGCGTGGTTTTTGGGTAGAGTAGCTAAAACTTCCATTGCAATTTTCTGTTCAATCCTCGTAGCTAGAATTTTCGCCGCGAATAGATCGCCCCTGATGTGGAATTGGGTCATGGTGTTGAAAACATGAATTGCATTTTCCTGCGAAAGTAGTTTGAAAATTTCTAAAATTTTCGCCGGGTCACCCTGTGTTTTCTGCGTTTTTTGCACGTTTTCTATGAAGAGCAGCATATCGACCATCATTCCCGAATCCATTCCCATGAAAATTTCCACTGCGGCTCCGTGCTGGTTAAGGGCTAAAATTTTTTGCAAAATGTTTACTGTTACTTCGGGACCTATCATTTTTAGAATAACGATCGCATTCTTTGCATTAGGTGGAGATATCATTACTGCAAAAATAAGTGCCACATTTTTTATATTCATTAATTTCACAATCTCCGTCGCACCTGCTGCATATCCCTGGATACACATCCATGATAAAAATTCACTGTTGACTTTATAATCCACTTCCATGAGAATCTCTGCCGCTTCCTTTTCTCGGGATAGAAGTGTCATTTCCGCCAAAATAATTGCCACATATTGCGCTCGTTTTAATGATGCAATTTGCATTAGAATTTCCTTGGCGTCATCTGTGTTTATTTTTAGAAGAACTTCTGCCGCATTTTTTATCCTTAACGCATTTGAATTATCTGTTAAAAATTGTATGTAATCATCTGCGCATAGCTTATATATGATTATCGCTGTATTGGTGAGATCTATTTGCGGTAAAAATTTTACGCCGCAATCCACGGATATTTTTATCAATAGACACACTGCTTCTTGCCAATTTCTGCAGATTTTTAAAGAGTTTCGAATTTCTTCTGCAATTTTGGGATCTGTGCCGGATAGGGCTTTCAAGGATATAATTATTGCGCTCCAATTTGTTACATCTTTGGCATTTTTCGAAGTACGCCAGACTAATTCTCCTATGGTATCTGGTGCCCATTCGGGTCGCACGGTATCTTGCCCAAGCGGATTTGTCACCGATTTACCGCTAAATTGATTGGGGCGCGGCTCCAGCGGCAAGTCTGTGGACACAGCAGGCGGACATTGGGGCATAGGAGAATGGAAATTTTGCAGCTTCTTCCTTCGCGAAGTGAGCGATTGATTGGACGGGGAGGTTTGCTGGCAAGACATTCCCCATTTGGGTTTCACTGCACCTTGTTCGAGCGAATTTGACATCGATTCATTGCCAGGCGAATTGTGATACTGTGTCGCCATCGCAGGCATATGGGGCGGCGGTGAGCATTTGGCCCCTTTTGGCTGCTTTTCCTGAAAAATGGGCGATTGATCGAGCGAGAAGGCTGTCGAGACACTACCCCATTCGGATTCGTGGACCGATGTACATTTAAAGCAGGGGGGATCCCATGTACCTTGCGGTGAAAGAGGTGGAAATCCCGAATATTGCTGCGACACCGACCCAGTGCTAGGTTGATTGGGATACTGTGTTGACGGCAAGTATTGATTTCCCCAATTATTCGTTACATTTGACATAGGTACTTCCTTCCGATTAATAGCTGCGGCATAGGGAAAATTTTCAAATTGTCAATCGCAAAATAAATTGATCTGGAAAAATCACACCAATTTTTGCTATTTCGGAGCCGCGGTCGTGTCGATGAATGAAGATTTTTGTTCGGATTCTTTGCATGGTTTTATTCCCTTGCGGATAAATTCACTTAGGCGCTGCTTTTGTAAAATTGCATCCATTTTTTCAAAATTCAATGGTAGCAAAATTTGCATTGCGACCTCTTGGTACTTCAAATCGCATATTTTCAGCAGAATTTTCGCAGTGTGATTGAAAGGCAGACTTTCTATAAGTTTTGCCAGGCACTCTGGGAAGTGAAATGCCATTGTTATGAAGATGCTTGCACTGTCAATCAAGCGCATATTTTCCAAAATTCCTGCCACGGGCAGTGCCGATTCCAAAGTGCACATTTGGTCAATTAGGAATATTCGGGACACAGCATCCATCATCGCTATGATATTTGCTGCTTTTTCCCTTTGGAGATGCCTTACCATTCCCATCAAAATGGTTGTGACTTTTGTCCTTCCTTTTTGTGCCGTTCCATCATCGTCCCATTCCCATATCATTGCCTGTAGAATGCGCGCTGCAACCTGGGAATTCATCTCCAGTAGGATTGCCATTGCACCTCCGAAATTCATCCTTACCGAGTCATTCATCTGCGACTCTTTCCAATCGGAGTCGCACATTGTGCATAGGATGAGCGCCGTGGAACTTGGAGGTATCATAAGCAAGAGCGATACTGCAGGGATGCTAGATTTTAGTTTCATTTTCCAAACGGCTTCCGCCGCCCCGCAGGGCAATTGTGTCACCATCTCCTCTAGAATCGCTACGGCAACCATTTGACCTACTTGAGGTACTTGAGTCATAAGCCACGCTAAAATAGTTGCCCTATTCGCAGGAGGCGTTGCCAGTAAAATTTTTGCCGATGTTTTATGTTCGAGTGTGGTCAAAAACGTTCTTGCTTTATCTTGCGATATTTTAAAAAAAACATTTGCCAGACCGATCCACGTCCCATAGATGCCCGCCTGGCTAAAAATCGTTGCTGCAAAGAGGCAATTGATGCCGATTAGATCTTCTAAAATTTGCGCCGATTTGTCCAAAGTTTGCTCTGCAATTTTCGCGAAAATTTGCGCCGCAATCTGTGGACTCTTCTGGATGCATATTTGAATTAAAACATTCGCTACTATCGCACTTGTCACGGAAACGGCAATTAAAGTTTCCACCGAGAATTTAATATCAAATTTCTTCTCTACAATGAGGGCATATGCGGCAGATATAGCTGCTTTGGGAGGTGGCGGTTCGCTTGCTCGCCTTTGCCGTTTATTCGGCAAGAGTGAGTTTATTTGCCGCGATCGATCATTTTCAAATTGCATTGGCATTATTGTCATTGGCACATCTGGCACATCTGTCGCGTTCCACGAATTGGTCTGCGGCCAGGTAAGGCTAGCAAAATTTTGCTTAATGATTGACACGTCCTCCGGCTTCCAGAGGGCCGGAAAGGGAACATTAAATGGGTGAACTGTTGGCGTTTGCGCACTATTAAAGCTGGGAACATGGTTATTTTGTTCGGCTGGAGTTAAGGAATTTTTAGAAGAATTTCTGAAAGTTAACATAGGTGTTTCCTCCGTGGAAAAAATTGTGTTTCTTGAAATATTTTCCGGCTGTCAACGATTTTTTCACCGCTGTCTGCCAAGTTGCCTGCTAGATAAAATCTTCAAGGTCAAAATCCCGCTCGGCCGGAACGCATATTCTCGCGAAAAATGCATCCACGGAGTTCTGCTCCTTTCCTTCCGCGTCTGGGTTGTCCGCCGCTTCTTCCTGCAGCGCAAAATTCTGTGCCTCGTTTGCGTTGGTCGGATCACACGTTTTTTCGAGGATTTCTTCCGTAGCGATTGGGCGTTGGGCGCTGATTCGAGCGAAGACTTGCGCATTCTCCAAATTTATGGCGTTTAAAATTCTCGCGATCATGGTCATCTCAGGTGTCAGTGTGGCAAAGAGGCACTCGATGTTTTTTCGATCTTTTTGGGCGTTTATTTCCCATGTCAAACGCAGAATACTTGCCATAGGTTCCGTGGCTAAGGAGCTAAAGATTTTCGCCGCATTTTTTTTCTCAAGCATACTGCGACACATTTCCACCGCGAAGGTTGGATCCTGCTGCTCCGTCGCCGCCTGGAAGGTTTGATTTGCCAATGTGCGATAGTTCATAGCAATTATTTTCAACAGAATATTTTGCGCCAATTTTATATCATTACAAGCCACCTTTTCGATGAGAAATTTCACTGCAACTTCCTGGCAATCATTTGCCGCTGTGCCTAGGGTATCTGCTGCAAACGAAAGGGGCACGATTGCAAAAATTTTTGCAAAACTTTCATGGCTTTTTGGGAAGAATTCCCAGGAGAACAGAAAAATTTTTGCCGTAGCAAGAAAGGCTATTATTTCAAAAATTTTCGCCACATCGAAAACCCGGTCGAGGAAGCACATTGCCATTAGGATATTTGCCGAATGTGCAATTTTCATTATCCCTACGAGATTTGCGGCAGCATAATGCTTATTACAATCACACATCCAGCATAGGGCCAGCATTGTGATATTATTGTCCACTCCTTCTAGAAATGATACTGATTTCTCCTTGCGGAATCGGATTCCCATTAATTCCAGTACGCTTGCCATTGAATTACGGTCGTCTATAAATTGCTGTACCAGCGCTGTAAAAATTTTCGCCGCGGATTCGCGCTTAATGGCCATTAATATATTTATGGCGGATAATTTATTTTCTGAAGCGCATATTTTGCAGAGTAATTGTATTTGAGATTCATGATTCAGTGCATTGAAAATTTTCAGAGTTCTATTATTGATATTTTTGTCTGACATTTCTCTAAATATATTCGCTGCATTATCGGGATAGTTTGTGATCATCAATTCAAGAATCATTGTAATTATTTTCAAATCAAATGGGCATTTGGGCTGCAGTAGAAATAATGCAGCATGACATGATCGCATTTTAGCAAAGATTTGCACTCTAATTTCGAAACTTAAATCGCAAGTGCTTTGTAAGAAAAATCTTTGATTATTAATCAGCAAGATTCCTAAAATTTTATAAAATTTTTCCGGCTGTCCGAGAGAGCATATTTTCTGTATAAGTGCAATTCCTTTTTCGGAATTCGTTGTTGTTAAGTCTAGAATTAATTTTGCAATCTTCATCGGCTGCGTCAAGTAATCGGTTTTGTTTATCACACGGTTAGCAATCGCCAACAGAGTTTCCGCTCCCACGCAATGGTCCACTTCTAATAAAAATTGCAGTACAATTCTTTGTCTCGACTGCGAGAAAATTTCCTCCCCATCATTTGTGAGAGTATGCGTAAAAAAATTAACCCTTGCTTCCAAGCTCATATTTAATAAAATATCACGATCGTATTGGCAAAACATACAACTGGTGATTTTTCCCATGAGGTCCAATCCGCAAAAGGGTTGCATTTGCGTAAAAATTTCCGCCGCCGCCTGGATCCCGTCGTTCCGCAACGCAACTAAGTTCGTTAATATGTATGTTGCTCGCGAGATTGTCTGTAGTTCTATGCTTTTCTCTACTTCCATTGCTAGAATTTTTGCAGCTAATTGCGACTGCCTGCTTTTGTACATCGACAAGAAAATTTTCGCGATGCAACTGGAAGGAATTTCTGGTAATGCATTTAGTATGATCTCAATATTAAGTGTCACTAAAATTTTCCCCGCGCTTTCAGTGCTCATGTCGTGGGCTAAGGCAAGGGCGATTTCTGAGGGGCACATTTCTTCCAAAAGCTTTTTCGCTTTGGCGAATGCCTCGTTGTCGAGTTTTTTTCCGCTCTTTTCGCTCAATATTTTACGAATATTTCTGCGGCTAGAAGAAATTTCCGAATCTGGACATGGCAAAAGGCGCGAATTGAACTCGGGCAGACGATTATCGGGCCAGATGGGCATAATTGAAAAATTTCTCTGTGAATTTATTGAATTTGACATAGTTGTTCTTTCCTTATTTAAACTTTTTGAAGTATCTTTATTTGTTTATAATTTCCATTGCTTTCTAGTCGCTCCTATTTTGAATTGCAAGTGAATGGAGAAGGAGTGGGAATTGGGCAATTTGCGAAGTTGTGCACCGCTGTGTCTTTCTGGTCCAGGTCACGTCGGAGATGGATGAATTAGGTCATCGAAGATGGGCAATGTTGACTGATCTAGATCATCGCGAATGAAAGATTCGTATTGCTCCAGGGAAGGTTGGCTAAGAATTGCATTCAATTTTCCAACGGGTAGCATCCTCAAAATATCCAAAATGCTCAAAACGTCCATGTTGGTCCACGCGTAAGCGAGAATTTGCGCCGCGGGTGTCGGTTCCATGGTCGCCAATATTTCCACTGCTTGTTCTGGGGGAAATTGGGAAAATAAAATTTGCGCCGCAGTGGTGGAGTGGCGGGAAGCGCTCATTGCTTTCAAGAGTTTTGACATGTAGTCTTTTCTGCCTGCTAGTAAAATTTTCCAAATTGCTTGATTTCGAGCTGGGATTCCTAGCATTGCAATGGCAACTTCCATCGAAAAATTAATCCCCATTTCCATAAAAGTACAAACTATTAATTTAAATTTACCCAAATCATTATCCGTGCCGTTATCTTGATCATTACTTATTCCATTATCTTGATTTCTGCATAGATTATTGCTAATTACTGAACCGAAGAAGCATGTAGCAGTAGCGACGGGCATACGCGCTAAAATTTTTGCTGCAGTTCCGCAATGATTTTGAGATATCATTTTCAATAAGATATACAGTATTTCATCAATTTTAAATTTTGGGTAAATTTCATCAATTATTTCCCATTTTTTGCGATTGATAATTTCCGCTAATACATTTGCGAATTCATTAGCATGGCAATTTCCAAAGGCTTTCAGTAATGTCACTATAGTATTTTTCTTTTTGTTCAAATAAAATCTGTTAAGAATTAATATTATATTATTGGTTTGCATTTTTGCGAAAAGACTTTCCGCGAGAGAAGCGTCGAAAATTTCAAGCATTCCAAAAACAATCTGTATGCCGTCGGGCAGCAGTTTTTCTAGAATTTTTCCTATTTCTTCAAGCTGAAAGAGGCTGTGTTTTTTCTGGATGAATGCAATAAAAAATATAAGATCCTCGGCAAATAATTTTTGCAAAATGATTGCCGCATTTCCCGGAGAATTTTCTTTTTCAACGGATAATCTTTGAAAATCAAAAAAAATTTCCATCGCAACGGGGAAGTTAGAGTCAAAAATTTTGCGAAAAATTGTTCGGAAAAATCGAAAATCTTTCTCAATCGATTCCTCGAGAATTTCTATTACATTCCCCGGGAATGAACTATTTTCCGCGGATAAACATTTTAAATACAGCAAAATATCCACGGTGCCCTGTTGATCGCGTTCAAATATTGCTTCCACAACATCTTTTGCGATTTCTCTGGGTATATTGGGATTGATAAGGACCTTTGCGGCGGCAGCAATGCCCTGTGGATTTTTTTTTAGTTCTTTTAAAATTTGATTAAATGTGTCCACATATATTTCAACTTTGCGCCTTAGTTCCTCCTGCAAATCGCTACGGGGTAATCCGGCCCGTGGATACAGCGGTGGATTGGACGCTGGAGGTGACGAAACTTGGCTACACAAAGGTGATCCGCATGCGGACGTGTTCAATTTCGGCGGTACTAGTGGCGATGGATTTGTTCGACAATCTATTTTATTTAACATATTCAACTCCTCCCGGATAGGGGCGCGCTATGGAAAATATTCTTCAAATTGTCAAGAAATAAATTTCTCAGCCTCAAACGATTGTCCCACGTTGATCGATTGGGAGACGCAGGAATTCTCCCTCCAGCTGGGCAGAATACTTCCCCGGTTGTTGATAAAAGATTTGCAATTTTTTGAGGGTCGCGTAAAACTACTCCACTCGTCGATGGTACTCATAAAAATCATTCTCAATTTCATTCTCAGAAATCGCGGCAGCAGTAGCTGGCCCATTTCCCGTGCACTTTCCATCGATGAGGCAATTGTTGACGCCGTCCTGTGCCATTCAGAAAGGGATGGCTATGTCGAAAAATGCTGCCAATGCACTCACTGCCCATCGGGTCTATTCTGCGTCAAAGCAAGTAGTCATCCGAAGTTTGTGATTACGGAGAGTGGAATGCGCCTACTGGCACTGCTCGACGCCGACGGCGCTGGAGGGGAGCGAAAAAGATAATGAGACATGATGTTTTTAGCGCTGTGCATCCCGGTAGGCGATATAGAGAGTCGATGGAATGATGGCGGCGACGCCGATAAATACCAACGGCGATGGAATTTCCTTGAAGATGAAGTAGCCGGTGAAATTGCTGAAAATAAATTCCACGTAGCGGTATGGAGCAGTTACGGAGACGTCAATGAGTCTCAGTGAGCGGATGATGCAGAAGTAAAGTAAATTTGCGCAGACGCCCAGCGCCACCGCGAGAAGCCAATCGGACATTGCCATCGGATGCCAGTGGAAAAATGCCGGAATGGCCGAAAATGCTGCGGTGGCCAGTGCAGTGTAGAAAAGCGTGGCAAGGAGCGACTCCCTGCGGGCAAATTTCTTATTCAAAATGTCGATGGATGCAAAAAGAATGGCGGAAAAAATGAGCGGAATGGCCGAGGAATGGAAGTGGCCGCACCGCGGCTCTATGGCAATTATAATTCCAAAAAATCCAATGGTGGTTGCCAGCCATCGTCCGGCGGATATGCGCTCATGGAGGAAAATTTTCGCCAAAATGAGCAGGAAGAGGGGAATGGAAAAGCCCAGCACGGATGCCAGGGGCAGGGTGGATTTCCTCAATCCGACGCACCACAGCGCCATGGCAAGGAATAGCAATCCGCCGCGGCAGCAGTGCACCCAGGGGATGGCCGTGGAGAATGTCTTTTTCCCCGAGAAAATCATGGCCGGAATGAGCCATGTGGTGGCAATTGCGAAGCGGAGGAAGGTAATTTGAGTGGGGTGGATCGATGCGCTCAGATATTTCATCGCAACATCGCAAATTTGGCAAATCAACAGACTAAGGACGAACCATAGAATTCCACGTAATTTTTTAAGACGGAGCATGGACCTAGGGTGTCCATTGATTTCCGCAAATGTCAACGGAATTTTCAGTCCGTCGGCAGGATCATTCCGCGGCAAAGGTGAGCACCGAGCCGAAGATTGCGTGCCATGGGCTTAGACTCAGCAGTGCCAGCCATACGAAGGACGCTTTCACGAATAGCGACACGGTAAAAATTCCCATCAATGCAGTGAGCGCAACGAATCCGATTTCCGCCAGGGCGATGTGGATGTGATTGTGGAAGTGGTACCGTGCCGGCGCCGGTGCCGATATTTCCGTATTTTGGACGGCATTTGAAAAAACTCACTAAAAAGCACATGCTTCGATTGTACTCATGCATGATGCGATTCGCGTTTTCCACAATTTCCCTAACCAAACATCTCCATCATGCAGGGGATTTAATGGTTTGCAAGGAGTAATTGCGCCGCAACGGCTGAAATTTTTCAAATGGCGCCGAGACGGAATGGAGGATTCGCCGGGAAATTTAAATTTTCCTAGGGGAGGTCCAACAAAATTTTGCTGCGCTCCTGGCCGCTTTGTTGCACAACAATGCGCCGCTCCTTGTCCCGCAGAATCAATTGCTCTGCCACCGCGGATCCATTTTCATCGCAGAGCGTTGCATTGCCCGATAGCACGAGCACGCCCTCATTTGGAAATAGCTCCACGGCGTCGGCGCTGGCCCGGTGGCCATTTTGCTCAATGGAAACCTGGCCGATGGCCCTCATATTTCTCAGGCATGGACCTGGAATTTTTTTCCCCATAGCCAGCGTGTACAGCTCGGAATGGCTGTGTATTTCCAGGCGATCGCAGGCCATTGAAAAGTCATCGGATCGCACTTCCACGGTTCCGAGAAAATCGAAGATCAGTTCATCATCGCAGCGGGAGATGAGCAAAAATTCGCTGCTGATGGCCGTAAAGGCACCGCCGTGGTCCATGGCGGCTCCTTTATCGCCGGTCGAAAATGGCGTGTGCAGATTGGATTCAAAAAAAACCTGGACATTTTCCTCGAGGGCAATGCTCTGATCCGTCGCAGTGAACGTCCATCGAGTTCCCATTGCTGCGAAGTAACTGCCGGTGACGTGGACGAATTCCGTGCCGCTGATGTGCCGCTGCGGATGCAGCTGGAGAAGTGCACTGGCGCTTTCCATGGCTACCAGTGATTTGCCGGCATTTTCGCGGCCGTAGAATTGAACATAGGCATTTCGAATGCGCAGCGCACCATCCCCCTGGGCAATTTCAATGCTACTGCCCCGTGCATCCCAAATTTTCACTCCACTTTCATCGTAGTAGGGAAGGAAAAAGTCGTTGACGGGCGCGGCGGCTTCCGCACAGGATGCCTTTGCATTGGACGGCAAAAGAAAAAATGCGCCGAGAAAAAAAACAACCCCACACCATTGCATTGCATGGACATCAGTGAAAGATAAAAAAATGTCTGTCAAAGAAAATTCGAAAAGCCACTGAAATTTATCGAAAATGCAATCACTTCGGCATTTAAATTCGGTGGAAAAATATTACATTCTGCATGGCTAAGAGATTTTTAGCGCGAAATGGTAAAACAAATTGTCAAAATTTAAAAATTTTTATTGCCATCCATGCGATCACGCCTAATCTATGCAATACTATGAAGAGTAATATGGGCGACGGGAATGGAAATCCGTTGAATCCCAAATTTTCAGAAATTCTCCTGGACGGGCTAATTAAGCAGGATAGTGCGGATGGCACAAGGAAAACGGCCGTGCCCAATCTTTTGTTTGCGGTGGTCGTTGCCAACGTGGCCGCGGCGGCGATCGGTGGATTTTTCGGCATATTTTTGACCGTCCCTGCCTTGGCAGGAACGGCAGTCACCGCGTTTTTGATGAGTCTAGGACTCAATCCAGCCGCCTTGGTTTTCATTGGCGCTACCTGCGTTTTTTTGGTAGTGACATCAATTACGCTCGTTCTGAGGCACTTTGCAATGAATCGCCGGGGTTACGCATATGGGAGCGGTGTTGTCAAGGGGCAGCTAAGTCAAGCGGACGAAAAAAATAAAAATTTGCAGATGTCCAAGCAAGAATTAGAGCAAAAATTAGAAGAATCAGAGCAGAAATTAAAAGAATCAGAATTGCAATTAGTAGAGTCAATGAATCGGCATGAAGTCTTGCGAAACGAGAACGAAAATGCGAAGAAAGAGAATATAAACTTGCAGGAAGCAAATCAAACATTAGCGACACAGAATGAAGAATTGAATAAAAAGGCTAGTGAAGAGCAGCAAGCGAAGGAAAAATTAGAGGAGCAGAATAAAGAATTAACGGAGCAGAAGGAAAAATTAGAGGAGCAGAATACAGCCTTGCAGAAAGAGAATGGAATAGTAAAGAACGAGAATGAACTCTTGCAGGGAGAGAAGGAAAAATTAGAGGAGCAGAATACGGCCTTGCAGAAAGAGAAGGAAAAATTAGAGGAGCAGAATAAAGAATTAACGGAGCAGAATAAAGATTTAACGACGCAGAATAACGAATTAACGGAGCAGAATAAAGATTTGCAGGAAGCGAAGGAAAAATTAGAGGAGCAGAATAACGAATTAGAGGCAGCGAAGGAAAAGTTAGAGGAGGCGAATAAAGAATTAGAGGCAGCGAAGAACGAATTAACGGAGCAGAATAAAGAATTAGGGGAAGAGAAGGAAAAATTAGGGGAGACGAATAAAGAATTAGAGGCAGTGAAGGCAAAATTAGAGGAGGCGAAGAAAGAATTAGAAAATCAGGTTAGTGTCATACAGCAAGAGAAGAAAGATTTAACGACGCAGAATAACGAATTAACGGAGCAGAAGGCAAAATTAGAGGAAGAGAAGGAAACCTTGCAGCAAACGAAGAAAGAATTAGAAAATCAGGTTAGTGCCACAAATGAAGAGAATAAAAACTTAACGACGAAGAATACAGACTTG